>PBTE01000050.1 GCA_002726515.1 Planctomycetaceae bacterium
CATATCGCGAAATGGCCAATTTATAGTCTCATTACAGGCGTGAATCTAGGTTCATGAAGCCCTCTCAGGGGATTTATTCACAAACTCCTGCGCCGGAGTGACGGATGTTTAGCTTGAATTCTAGCTGCGCTGAGGGTCTCTGCTGGTGCAGCATATACCTTTATACATTGTGGCGCATCATCCTGACAAATTCGTCCCACGTGAACATCAGCGCATCAGGTGGTGCGATATGGGAAGAACGGGTTGAGCTATGCGCGACAGCTAGTTATGCAATTCTAGAAATTAGACGCGTGTCCGTACCAGGCCGCTACGTGGATGGCATGAAAATTCCGGGGCTGCTTCACGCCGATCTTCCGTTAGGCGTCAAAGGAGTGGTGGAGTTGCGCACGGTGGGCGCTCGCTCAGGGGTGGTTAACGGGGTGATGGACGCCCCGTCCAGATTCGGTGGGGTGCGTGTCGACACCTGCTGACGCCGAAGAATGCCGGGAACTTGATGATGGGTCGGTGGGACTGAGATCGCTTACTCGGCTAGCACTGTCGTCCTATCGCTGACTGCGAACATATTCAACTAGGAACAGGACGCTGCTGACCAAAATGATCGTGATTCCTACATTGACGTCAAGATTGCTAGTGCTGGCGGCCAGTGCTCCCGCGACCATAGCGATCGCGCTGGCAAGGAGCCGCACTTGTTGGCTGGTCATGAATTCCTCCTCCCGGCTTTAGGAGACTAATCCGCGTAGCTATCATCCGCGGGATGGTTGGTCAGGTTCGTCTGATTGGAGCCATCTGGGCTCATGACGTATATCTCCTCGTTTCCATCTCTTCTGGCCGTGAAAGCGATCTGTTTGCCATCGGACGACCAGGCGGGCCATGCGTCCGAGCTATCGTTGTTGGTGAGCCGCGTTTGATTAGACCCGTCGGCGTTCATGACGTATATCTCCCGATTACCGTCTCGTTGTGAAACAAAGGCTATCATTCTGCCATCTGCGGACCAAGAGGGAAAGAAATCGGTTTCCGGGTGTTTGGTGAGGTTGACCACGCCGGAGCCGTCAGCATTCATGACGTAAATCTCACTGTTGCCGTCTCTGGTGGATGTAAACGCAATCTTACTCCCGTCGGGAGACCATTCCGGATGCACATCGGTAGAGGTCCTGACATTGGTGAGGTTCACCGGGTTGGACCCTGTAGCGTCCATCAGGAAGATTGCGAAGAGTAATGGTTGGCTGTGGTATGCAATCCTTGAGCCATCAGGAGACCACACGGGGAACGCATCGATGCCGGGGTGGCTAGTAAGGCGGCTCTGTTTGGAGCCATCAGCGTCCATCACGTAAACCTCCGACTCCTCTCGGCTGCCGTCCCTGCCAGAGGTGAAGGCTATCTGTTCACCGTCAGGAGACCAGGCGGGAGTGTCGTCTTCCGATGGGTCGTTGGTAAGTCTAGTTTGGCCGGAGCCATCCTCGTTCATCGTGTAAATCTCGTGGTTGCCGTCCCTGTTGGACCGGAACACAAGGAGGGGTAGCCGGTCCGACTGGTCCGTCGCTGTTTCGCCGACGCCGTGAGATTCCGAAGGATTGGACGCAGACGTGCGTGACGTGGGCCCGCCGTCCTGGCTCCCACAGGCAGCCAGGAGCATCAGAGCAAACAACGAGGAAATTAGGGCCAAGGGCGCCAATCTTATTTTACTAATTAAGATATCACCCACCCGGAAGACCTCACTTTTACACCAGATTCAGTTTCTGAGAACCTAGGCACCGTGAGCATACAATCGTCTAGAGTCTTCCCGCTACCGCCCGCGCCAGGCTTTCTAGGTCAGCCAGATCCATGAGGGGTGTATCGCCATTAGGCTGAGAGGTGTGGAGGGACACTACCCACTCTCCCTTCTTGAACGCGACTAGGCTTCCCATGCCGCCTCGATTGGCTTCCAGAGAGACTGATTCGTCGCCGATAGTCTCATCCATGTCCTGCATGCCGGAGTCCGGGCCGGTCAACATGGCCATGTGCGTGGCTGCTGCGTCTTCCGAGTCGAAATCCAGCGTGGTCAGTGAAAGACCCCGATATCCGTCTTCCGTGTCGAAGGATTGGACAGTGAATGAGTCCATGTGTTCGACTTGGGAGGGATCCACGGCGGCAGCCTTGGCCTTCAGGTCTCGGTATTCGACCTTCAGGTTGATTCCGCCGGCGGCGGCAGATACTTCCTCTAGGGAAAGATACGCATCGGCATCGTTGTCGACGACCCTTTCCATGACGACCACCGGTTCAGTAGGACCGCTTCTCTCCACGGTTCCTGCCATAAAAGCCGGCGTCCGCTGCAGCGCCAATCCAATCGACTCGTCGCCGGTAGCCTCCATGGCCTCTCTCGCGAACTTGGAGGCGGTCACTGCCGTTTCACTAATCTGATCGGCATACGGGGCGATCAAATCTTCCCGCTCCTGCTCGTCCAGGGATGCGAAGAAATCTACGTACTCTTCCAATTGGGTGGCGACGGCCAGCGCTTGTGCGACGGCGGCTTCCTGGTCCGTCGACCGCGCGACGCCCCTGAGGGCATGAGACAGTTTGTCCATGAGTCCCAGATATTCCTCAACCTTTGCGGCAGGACCGGTGGCCGGGACGTGAACCATGAAGCTGCTGGTGGGGTCGACACCGGCGAATTCGGGACCCATGACGGTTTCCAGACGTTCGATGACGCCAACGTTCATGCCGACGTAGATGACCAATAGACTATCTTTGAGGTAGAAGTGGGGAGTTGAAACCCATGAAACCATGGATGCGCCGATGGGATTCCCTTGTGGACTCACCAAGTCAGCATCCGCTTTCGCAGCTTCGGGTGAAGCGTAAGTAAACACCTGTACGGTTTCGCCATCGACGATGGTTTCTTCGCCAGCGACCGAGAAGAACGGTTGAGAGACGCTCTTTCCCTGTGCCACCGCGGAGCCTAGCCCTACAAGGTCGCTTACCAAGACTCCGATCCCTTTAGGTTGTTCCGCAGTACGGATCCCGGTGTCGAAATCCAGATTGATGGTGACGGTCTCTCCGGCACCGATTGTCTTTTCCATGGGGAAGGCGTCGTTGCATCCGTTGTAGTTACAGTTGTCCATCCGAATCACGTAGTCGGCGGGCTCAACGTCGACACTGAACGAGCCGTCTTCGCCTAGAGGCACCTTGAACGAAGTGGCCCCCGAACGCAACAAAATAAGGTCTCGGCCAATGTATATGGCGCCGGGGGTCCTCCGCAGGGTTCCGCAGCGCAGGCGGGACCGATGGTTATCTTTCCGGATAGGGTTCCTTGTTTGGAGGTGCTCTCTTCAGAGGAGCCACCACCGCACGCTGCCAACAGCGTTAGCATTGAGATTGCGAATATGAGAATAATGAATGAATGCTTCTGCAAATCCCTAACCCCCTCGTGTTCCAATATTTAGATAAGACGTAATAGTGCCCGGAAAAGTTCCCTGAGATTTGCGCACTATAACCAATAGATGTTTAGGTGACATCCAACGGAAGGTTGAGAGGGTCTCATCAATCCGGCCCACCTGGTCCTAGTCCAGATGGTCAAAACGTCGTTGAAAGCTTGGTCATCTCACGGCTTAGACCCGTAGGCGTTGGGAATGGGAATCGAACGGGGTTGGATTGTTTCTTGTATGGGGAGGGCGTAGGCTCATCGTGTGGGTTCTTCCGGAGAGGACATGAGGCTGGGAGTAGGCGAATCTCAGGGCCATGCTGTGCGTTATCTCTAGGAACTAGGCGTCTGTGACTATTCGATCGCGTAACACGGGAATCGCACTAGAAGAGCCGCTCGGATAGGAGTAGTAGGCGTGATTGAAAAGGAACGGGAAACTAAGAGGCTATTGTTAACTTCCGCCTCTCAGGATTGGCTCGAAAGTCTGAATCATTGCCGAGAGCCGGAAGGAAATCTCCACTAGGAAGTCTTCATCCAGAGGGTCAAGCTCCAGGGTCTCGTGGGCTCGTGTCCAACCCCGGTCCCATTCGTGGATCTCCACTTCGTCTCCCAGGGATCCATGAATCGCGTCTGCCTTTTCCCTGAGGAGGTCCAACTGCTCAAGGTTGCTGTCCGGATCGCTTTCGAAGTGCAGACCCAGCTCGACTTCCTTGCGGCGCTTCTGGATCCAGACTTCGTAATGGAAGGACGGCTGATTGTAGTAGAACTTGGTGAGGCTGGTGATGCGGTGGGCTACCTGGAAGTCGGCTAGGTCCGGCGGAAGCTGTTGCCGCAGCAGGTCCGGAAGAAGCTCAAGGAACTCTTTCGTCCTCATTGATGGCATTACAGGCCTATGAATGCCCTGGCGTTCTCGCCTAAGATGCCGTCTTTGTCCTTGTCGGACAGGGGGAGACTGGCGATGTAGTCCGACTCGTCAACCTGACTAACCAGGGGGAAGTCTGTGCCGAAGCAGACCTTGTGGCTGCCGTGTTTGTTGATGATGGCGGTCAGGGTTTCCGACGCAATCTCCCGTAGCGACGGCGGCCAAGTTGTGTCGACGAGCACGTTTCCTTGGCCGATGACCTCCCGCTCCGCCTCGTCCAGCATGTAGAGGCCCCCCAGATGGAGGGCGATTACCTTCATCTGGGGGAATTGGCGGACGACGTTCATGATTCGCTCAGGTGCTGCGAAGATTGTGTCGCCCGGCTTGGTGGTGGGGTAACGGCCTGAGTGTATCTCCAGGACCATGTCCTCGCCCAACTCTTCGTACACAGGGAACATCCGAGGGTCGTCAGGGTAGAAGCTGTTCATCATGGGGTGAAGCTTGATGCCCTTTATCCCGTTTTCCCGAAGGCGGCGCACTTCGCCGGCTTTGTCATCCAGACCGGGATGAAGCGCTCCGAAGGGGACAAGCATATCGTCTTGGATGGAGATGAGCCAGTCATTGGCCCTCTTTACCTGATCGGGGCGATCCACGACGCCCAGCACGACGGACTTGTCGACGCCGGAGATGCGCATGTGGGCCTTGATGCCGTCCACCGTGTTGGTGGAGATGGCGGCAAAACCCAGGTCCTTGGTCATAGAGTCCATGACGGTCTCCGCGATGCGGTCCGGCCAGACATGGGTGTGAACGTCCACGCGCATAAGCTTTGTCTCTCTTTGTGTGGTTTTATTGTGGGGGAAGTCCCCCCAACCCCCCCTTTACGAAAGGGGGGCCAGGTTCGGCGATGTCGAGCTACTGGATGGGGAGGGACCAATCCCCGTTTCGGTTGAGCTATGTAGCAGCGATAGGGCATCTTGTATGACTCATCGCTACGTATAGCTTCAGGATTAGACAGATCCCCACCCGGCAGCTAGCCCCCTTTCGTAAAGGGGGTTGGGGGATTTCCCCCGCTACGCCGTTACCTTAATCTTGGTGTCTGTGCGGGGAACGGCATCAAGGGAGAAGAACTTTACCGTGTTCCCGGCCCACATCTTGTACTTCTCGTCCTCGGGTACGTCGGCGTATATCTCCTCGACGATGGGCATCGTGTCCGGCCACTCGCATTCGATGTGCGGGAAGTCGGTGGCGAAGAGGATATGGTCCACTCCTACATGGTGCCGCATCTCGACGGCTACGCGTTCGTATTGGACGCTGAAGAGGATGTGGTCGCGGATGTACTCACTGGGGACCCGCTTGAGGGGTTTGAATCCCAGCATCTCTTCGGCCCAGCCCAGGTGCCGCCCGTACCAAAGGTCGGCGTGTTCCAGCCAGAAGGGGACCCAGCCCAGTCTGGTCTCGGCGAAGAAGACCTTCAATGTTGGAAAGCGGTCGAATATGCCGGAGAAGACCATCTGGGTTATGCCGATGGACGGGCGCAGACCGAAGTTGCACACCCATTCCAATAATGGACGCCGGATGCGCCGCATGGTCTCGGCGTCTTGCTTGGGATAGATGAACGTAGGCTCCGACTCTCGAGGTCCCGAGCGGTCGATGGCCACGTGGACCGACACGGGCATATTCATCTCCACGGCGGCAGCCCAGAACTTGTCGTCTTCGGGCATGGGGTAGGACTTCCCGTTGGGGAATACGCCCAGAAGGACGCCCTTCAGTCCCAACTTCTTGATGTGCTTCAACTCCGCCACGGCGTCGTCCACGTTGGTCCAAGGTATGAGTCCCAGCCCGATCAATCGGTCCGGGTCTACGGGGCAGTACTCCTCGCCCAGCCAGTCGTTGTAGGCGCGAATCATGGACTTGTAGACTTCGTTGTGGGTGATGTTACGCCAAAGGCTAGGACCGGCGACCTGAGCCGGATAGAGCACCTCGCCGTCGAGACCATCTTCATCTTGTTCACGGATGCGCTGCTCCGGGGATCCGATGCCTGCTGCGCCCTCTACTTGTAGGCCGAAGGGTTGCCATTGGCCGGTGGCCCGTCCGGCGCGAAGGTCCAAAAAGTTCGCCTCGCGTAGGGGTTGTCCTTCGATCAATAGGGCATCGCCGCCGTCGGGGAGGGTGATGGTGCGGGGAGCGCGGTCGCGATATTTCTCAGGCACGCGGTGCACCCACCGTTCCGGGGGTACTTCCAAATGACCGTCGCTGGACATCAATCGGTAATCCCTAGCCATGATATCCTCCCTTTGCCATATAAATGGCCCTTTTCCTAGCAAGTTTGAACTGTTGGCACATGCTAATACTTCTCTTACCCGGTGGCAACCATAGGCTCCCGGCGTTTCCGGGTTGGGTGTATGCTCACGTCAGATTGCCCGGAGGACGTGGGAACCGTATAATCGCAGAGATTCCAGGCACGTGTTTCAATCCGGAATCCGTTCCCAGAATGCCCGTCAGGAAGGGGTGTCTAGATGGCTTTGAAGATGACGGTCGCTTTCTCCGGAAACCCGAGGGTTCAACCTCTGGTAGATGGCCGGGTAAAACCCGAAAACATCGATTTGGAAGTGGTCACTGTCGAAGGGGGGATGCTCTTTTTCCGGAACCTCCAGCATGACGAGTTTGATGCTTCTGAGATGTCTATCTCAGAGACGCTGTTGGCCAAGGAGCGTGGCGACGGCTACCGATGGGACTGGTCGGCATTACCGGTGTTCCTGAGCCGAGGCCACTTCTGTCTTGGTGTACTGGTTAATACGTCCTCCGGTATCGAAACTCTTGGCGACCTGAAGGGCAAACGGATCGGTGTTCCGGATTACGACATGACGGCCGCGCTTTGGATGAGATGCGCGATGAAGGACCTATACGGCATCGAGGCGAGTGACAACGTTTGGTACAACGGCCGCACCAAGGAGTTCAGTCACGGTGGGCCGCTGGGCTTGGGCGAGGATCCACCGCCGGGAGTAACCCACCATTGGCTTGAGGCGGACCAATATCTAGATCAGATGCTGGACCGGGGAGAATTGGACGCTGCGGTGTTCCCGCCGGGCAGCGGATTGGCACCGGGGCACACCGTTTCCATGGATCGATACGGTGGGACCCCTCTGACCGGCAATCCGCGCATCCGCCCATTGCTGGATGACGGAGGAAGGGCGGTTGTCGGCGAATTCTACCGAAAGACCGGCGCATTCATGGCCAACCACCATGTGATTGTCCAGAACCGGATACTCAAGGACAACCCTTGGGCGGCGATGGCGCTTTTCAAGGCATTTCAGGAATCGAAGGAAATGGCGTACCAAGACGCTCGGCGGCAACGCTCCACATACCTCTACTTCGAGGGGAGTGACGAGCAGAACCACGCTGCGATCTTCGGGGAAGATCCTTATCCCCTGGGGTTGAAGGCGATGCGGCCCACGGTGGAGAGGGCGATGCAGGGTTCGCTGGAGCAGGGGCTCATTCGAAAGCCGATGCGGCCCGAGGACATCTACCATTCGTCCACATTAGATACGTAGAGGCCGAACCATAGAGGTGGTTTGATTGTTACGGTCAATATTCGGGAAAGGCAAGAAAAAAGGCGGGAAATCTACTGCCCAGGACGATAGCATCCGGGCGGCGAAGGTTGGGGATGTCGTCTCCATATCCGGACTGCGCCTGGAGTACGACGATCTATACTTTTTTATCGAGAAGATAGACCGGTACGCTACTGACAACGAGACCTGGTATGAATTGCTATGCGTGGAAGGTGAAAACCAGGTTTGGATCGATTGGAGCGACGGCTACGAACTTGCGATAACGGCTACTGACGATCCTGACCCGGTCGGGTTGGGCAGCATCGGCACGACTGAAGAGGAATTGATTCAACTGGATGAAGAACACTCCATCGACAACTACATCGAGGTCGAGGGGGAGAAATACTATTATCGGAACAGTGCAGAGGTGCTGTTCTACCAAGACAACCGGGGCCAGGGCGAGGGCTTTTATAACTGGGACTTGGTCCAGGAAGATGGCGAGCACGTCTTGTCCATCACAAAGTGGGAGGGGAAACCCTTCGAGGCTACGTTTAGCGAAGTTATAGCTCAGGATAGAATCGTTTTGTACAAGGGCGATCGGGGGGACGCAGGGAAGGGGAGGAACCGATGATAGAAAGCATTGTTGACACGCTACAGGCATTCCCCAGAGGGCTGGTATTCGTGGGGTTGGGGCTGGTGGTACTGCTGCTGGCCAAACTGGCGCGAGACTTGGTAACGTCTTACAGCATAAATGAAGAAGTCGGCGAGAAGCAGAATCTGGCCGTGTCTTTGCGGCTGACCGGCTACCTTGCCGGAGTGATTCTGGTTTTCTTGGGTGCTCTATACCAAGGGCCGACGCTGGTGGGACCTGATGGATTCGGCTTCGACCAAGCCTACGGACAAGAAGTGCTGCGGGTGTTCTTGTACTCAGTAGCCGGTATCGTGGCGTTGAACCTGGTCCGAGTGTTGATGGACCGGGTGATACTGTACAAGTTCAGTCTTGAGAAGGAGGTGGTAACAGACCAGAACGTTGGCGCTGGGGCCGCCGAATTCGGAATGTACGTGGCCACCGGACTGATGATCGCCGGAGCAGTGTCCGGAGGAGGAGCCAACTCTGAGTTAGGCGGCGCTCTGATTGCGCTGGCCTTCTTTGGGCTAGGATTGGCCTTGATGGTGGTTTTCGCCTTGTTCTATCAAATCACCACGCCCTACGACATACACTTGGAGATCGAGGGGGACAGCACGGCTGTGGGTGTCGCCTTTGGTGGGAACCTGGTAGCGATCGGTCTGGTGACCTTGAAAGCCTTGTTCGGGGACTTTGTTGGGTGGGGCGAAAGTATCGCGGCTTTCATCATTTTCGGTGTATTAGGCTTCGTCCTGTTGCACGCAATGAGGTTTCTGATCGATCTGCTTCTTTTGCCCTCGATCAAAGTATCTGTGGCCTTATCTAGCGGTCGTAACACGGGTGTTGCTCTCATCGAGAGCGGGGTTGTGATTAGCTCGGCGTTAATCTTATTTCTGGCGATCTGACGCCGAACGACTTTCCAGAGGATAGATCAGATACGCCGGAGCGTAGTGGCCTTCGACAGGCTTGATTCGAACGGGGCGGACTACCGTACCTGTTGAGGGTGAGCCTGTCGAACCACCTTAGGGTCAATCGCTAAGACTCAGCCCGTACTCGCTGGATGATTTCTTCCCTCTCGGCCGATTCCCGGGCTGATTGGTGCCTTTCCTCCAAGTAGACGTAACCAGCGCCGATGATTCGGTCGATCAACGCCTCGTCCACCCCTTGCCGGTTCACGACGGGCTCAAGAAGGCTGTCAAAAAAGCTTTCGTCATCGATCCGATCTTGCCAGGTGGAAGCAAAGGCATCGAGGGTCCCGTCGTACATGCGCAGCAGGAACACAGTCCTGATTGGGTCCAGTCCTTCGGAGATAAAGACGGGCACCCTCAGATCGGTGCCTTGACCGGTGTCGAATTCCACTGTTTCCGCGTCCTCACCGAAGACCGTGTCTTTGAAATGGTCGTACAGGTCGATGTACGACTCGGTCTCAGCCAAGAGCCTGCCGATGGCTCGTCGGCCCTCGGTGGATATAGTGAAGGATGGAGCTTCCTGAGAGACAGCGATCAAACCGCCACTCTGAAGTAAGCCAGCTACGGACAACAACGCCTCCTCTGCTTCGCCGTCTGGCTCTGATGCGATGCTGCACTCGTGCTTATCCATGAAGTAAAGAAGAGTGTGCGACTGCAGCCACCCCATCAACTCGGACTTAGAATCCCAAAACCCCTGCTGCACTGCGTACGCCAGCGCGCTGTAAGTCCGGCGTATACGTAAATGCAACGCCCAAGCAAAGCCCCCCTTTCGTAAAGGGGGGTCGGGGGGATTTCCCCCGTCCAAACCCTCGCCACCCTGAAGAACCTGCGTAGCAACGGCCGCCCCTAGATCCAGAGGCAACTCCCCATCCCCAAAGAACTCCAACTCGCAACGCCCATCCCTCCACTCATCAAAAGCAGCCAAGATGGCGTCATAAATCTCTGGTAGATCCGGATTGGCGCGGACGTCCAGCATGGAGGACATCTGTTGTTGGCTGGTCTCGTCTGCAGGGAAGACCTGTTCCAGAAATTCCGACAGGGAATTGTCTCCCGACTGGTGGGGCAGGTCAATGCGGAGGGAGTCCGCAATATCCATTCCGCTCAGGGACACCTGGAGTCGCAGTTCGCCCTCCGATGGTTGTAGCTCGTTGCCATCGGGGACCGTGCTCCCCTTATCCATCAACTACGGCGCGATGTTTTGACGCGCATCCCTCCGCCGGCGCCTCTCGCTCCGGACCGGCTAGAAGACCTGAAGGATGATCCTGACTTGGGCCGGGAAACGGCGTTACTGTTCTTGAAGGACCCACTGGACTTCTGAGTTTGCTGATAAGTCTGCCGGTTTCTGCTGACGTTGCTTCGGCTTTGCTGATACTTAGACCCGGAAAAAGATGACTGCTTACGGTTGAAGTTGCTATTTCTCTGGGCCTGGCGGGAATAAGCAGATGACTGACGATATCGAGTCCGTTGGTTCCGGATCGTGGAGCCTCGGGATATAGGTGTGGAGTAGTAGTAACCCCTGGGAGAAAGAGAAGAGATTAACATGTAGCTGAACAGGAAGTCACCGGCACCGTAGTGGCTTCGGTAGTAACCGTTACCATGGTAGCCACGCATGTCGTATTCTTTGTTGGTGTCTTGGACGATGGAGAAGAGTTGATCGTCAGAAGCGTCGTCAATCTCACTGTCGCCGTCCAGGTCTTCCCAGCCTTCCAGCGTTAGGTTCTCGCCGTCTTGGCTTGCCCGGACCA
>PBTE01000051.1 GCA_002726515.1 Planctomycetaceae bacterium
CCCTGATCATGCAACAGGAGTCGAGCCGAGGTCGCAGCGGCTCGGTCGCCGTCGACTGGTACTACCTGGGCCGGGTGCAGACGATGGAGGAAATCTGTCAAAAAATCGATAGCCTCACCTGTGAAAGCATCAATAGCTTTCTGGACCGTCACCAGGCCCGAAACTTCACGATAGTCACGCTGGGAGAAAATGCGTTGGAGGTGCCCGTTGGAATTTCGTGAAGCTACGCTCTCCAATGGTTTGGAAATTGTTGCGGAGTGCAATCCGCGAGCCTATTCCATGGGAGTCGCCTACTTTGTTAACACGGGGTCGCGTGACGAAACAGACGACATCGCCGGTGTGAGTCACTTCTTGGAACACATGGTGTTCAAAGGTACTCCCCAACGAACCGCCGATGAAGTGAATCGGGAATTGGATGAGATTGGTTCGCATTCCAACGCTTATACATCCGAGGAACGAACGGTCTACTACTCGAACCTGTTACCCGAATTGCAGGAACGGGCAGTTGATTTATTGAGTGATTTGATGCGACCATCGTTGCGGGAAAAGGACTTCGATACCGAGAAACAGGTGATCATTGAAGAAATCTACAAATACGAGGACCAGCCCCCGTTCGGCGCTCATGAAAAATGTATGAACGCCTATTTTGGATCTCATCCTCTGGGTCGGAGCATTCTGGGCACCGTGGAGAGCGTCACTGGCCTGACTTCTGCTGCCATGCGTTCTTACTTCGAACGTCGTTACAGTCCGGGAAACATGACTTTGGTAGCGGCCGGCCGGGTCGAGTTTGAGCAACTTGTCGCCCAGGCGGAACAACTCTGTGGGGGATGGCAACCCTTTGAAACACATCGAGAAGCACCGTCACTTGCTGCCCGACACAGCATGGAAGTCTTTGTCAAAGATTCTGCGGTGCAACAATATGTCGTACTGATGTCGCCGGGACCTGCGGCTTCAGACAACGACCGCTACGCAGCCCGTGTACTGGGTGCAGTTTTGGGGGACGATAGTGGCAGCCGATTTTATTGGGACTTGGTTGAAACAGGTTTGGCCGAATACGCAGTCCTGGCAAGTCATGAATTTCAGGGTGCCGGTATTTTTATGGCGTTCCTGTGTTGCACACCCGAACAGACTGTTGGAAATCTGGAGCGAATCCAGAGAATCTTGTCCGCTACGGAGCAGGAGGGAATTACAGAATCCGAACTGATTCAGGCGAAAAATAAGATTTCCGCCCAAATCGTTTTGGCCAGCGAGCGGGCGAGCAACCGGCTCTTCGCGGTGGGGGACGGTTGGACTAAGCGGCGAGAGTATCGTACGGTGAAAGAAACCGTTGATGCGTATCAGGCAGTCACGCTGGACGATATCAGGGCAGTTTTGGACAACTATCAATTGACGCAGCATACAATGGTAGCCGTGGGGCCCCTCACAGATTTGCCCGATCTGCGGGGATAAAACGAAGAGGATCTTCTCATTAGGAGAGTCATCACATGGAAAGAACCCTGGTGTTGTTGAAACCGGACTGTGTACAGCGGAGGTTAATGGGCCGTACGATCGGTCGCTTCGAGGACAAAGGGCTGAACATCGTGGCCATGAAAATGTTGCAAGTGACTCCAGAGTTGGCGCGGCAACATTACGCAGAACACGTGGAGAAACCGTTTTATCCGGGTTTGGAAGAGTTTATCACCGGCGCTCCCGTGGTGGCGATGATCATCGAGGGGTTGGATGCAATCCAAGTTGTCCGCAATTTGTTGGGCGCTACCAGTGGTCTGAAGGCGGAACCTGGAACGATTCGCGGTGACTTCAGTGGCAGTCAACAAATGAATTTGGTTCATGCGTCGGACGGACCGGAATCTGCTCAGCGGGAGCAGGAACTGTACTTTTCCGCCGGGGAGATCTGTTCCTACGAGCCTACGCTTTCTGCCTGGCTCAAAGCGGCTGACGAATAGATCCATGAAGCCGTGGCCTGTGTCAAAATCGTTTGTCGCAGGCACCCGGACAGTCGTTTTCGGCGAACTCCGGTTTACAGTCGGCCCGCAGAAGTTGCGGACCGCAACTCTTCGATCATTTGTCGTGTGGCAGCTTCCACGGCCTGCTGCCAGCGCTGGTCGCCAAACTGATCACGGTACTCGGGAAGAGAATGCGCAAAGATGATACCGCGTGAACTGTTCACTACGGCACCGAGCCCGTCGGGAGCAAACGCTCCGGCCACGTCCCGGGCAGTCGCTCCCTGGCTTCCAAAGCCGGGTACGAGAATCCATGAATGGGGCATGACTCGCCGCATTTCTGTCAGTTGTTCTGGGTAGGTGGCGCCCACAACCGCACCGGCGGCTCCATAACCGGAGGCATCCACCGATTGTGCGGCGAGGGACTCGACGTGTTTGGCGACATGGTGGTAGAGAGGTAAATCATGGACTTCAAGGTCTTGGAACATGCCGCCACCCGGATTGGAGGTTTTGACGAGTACGAAAATACCGGTACCCGAGGCGACTGCAGTCTGTAGGAATGGTTGTAAGCTTTCATCTCCCAGGTAAGGACTGACGGTGAGCGCGTCAGCCTGCCAGGGACTTGCCGGTCCCGCCAGGTAGCCTTGAGCGTAGGCCATGGCGGTCGATCCGATGTCGTTGCGTTTTCCGTCCAGGATGACGAGTAGTTCTTTTTCACGGGCATAATGAATTGTCTGAGCCAGCGCATCGAGTCCGGCAGGACCGAGTTGCTCGAAGAAGGCGGATTGGGGTTTGACTGCCGGGACCAGCGGAGCGACAACGTCGATTACGGCCTGGCAAAAGTCGCGGTACGAATCAGCCAGCGTGACCTGGTCTTCTGAGGCCGGTTGAAGAGGAGCGGGTAAACGTTCACGCCGCGGATCGAGTCCTACGACGACGGGGTTCCCGCAGCGCCGCACGGCCGCTGTCAGACGAGATGAAAAGGTCTTGAGGATGATTTTGCCTCCCAAGGTTTTGCCCGGTACGATCCCCATCGCGACCAGGTGCCGGGTACTCAGGTGAAGTTACCATGCCTCGTGGAATGCTCCAACGGGAATGGTTTTGTCTGGTGGCGTACCGGACCCCCGATCCACGCCGCGGAAAAGTCGACTGTGTTACCCCCCTGGTTTTAAACATTCTCGTAGACTTTCGCGAGAGTACTGCGTTTTCGGCAGGGAAAGGGGGCGGTGCCGGGGTGCATGCCCCTCGTTCGGGATTTTCTCAACCGGTTTGGACAAGTATGAGAGAGGAGACTTGCCGCCGTCATCCATCTCCACTCGAACCGATGGCCCGAACAGGACATCGGGTGATTCAGACGGCCGCGTAAACCGGCATGCTTCACGTGAGCGGACAATCGATTCCTGCGAATTCAAGTGACTTGTCCACGGGCAGGAACTGATCAGAGGCCATCTTCAAATTGAGTTTGGAGTTCAGATTTCTCCGCGACAACCTTGGTTCGAAGTTCGCGTTCTTTGTCGGTCCACTTCTGACGAATTTCCTCGCACTTCTCGGCGATTTCTTCAGGTGTGGGTAAGAAAGATGGTTGATTGACTTGATCGCTCATTAGCAAACTCCCCCCCAGTTGAACCAAATCTAACCGGCGAATACTCGGTTAGTTAAACCAATGAAAGGTGAAGTACCTGACACCGCTCCTTGACACAGACTTTTGAGGCGTGCAGCTGTTGGCTGTAGCCGTAACGTGGTTTGATTTGCCTCCTCACCGAATTCGTCCCCGTAGTCTACTAAACTTCCTACATTCGTCAATTTGTTTTACTCGTTGAATAAAAAAGTTTACGGGGGGCCCACTGTCACTTTTCGGCGTGTATTGCCTGTTTTGGCCTCAAAACAGTCGGTCAACAGACTTTGGGAAGCGATTCAGCCGGAAATCGATTGTTGGCCCGTTTGCTGACCCGTTAATGTAGGCCACAAAAGTTCGTACACTTTGCCGTTAGCGGTAAGGTGTTCTAATTGGAGACAGACAGGGTCTGCACCAGAGGTTAACGAGAATACTGGCGAAAGTCCATTCTGTGAGAAAAGATCCGTGACACTACCCGAGCCGACCCCCATACCCCGCACGTTCTTGCAGTACCTGCGCTCGTTCGGCCCAGGCCTGGTCATCGTTTTGACCTGGCTCGGTGCAGGTGACATCGTTGATATGGGTGTCGCCGGTGGGAACTACGGATACTCTCTGATGTGGGTGCTGGTGCTGGCGGTGGTGATGCGATTTCTGTTTGTCTCGCTGATCGCCAAGTACCAGCTCTGTAACCAACGTGGCGAAGGGGTACTGGACGGGCTGACTCGTCTGCATCCGTGGTACGCACCGTTGTTGTTCGTGGCGTCGATTGTGATGGGGCACGTCTACGGTTCGTACATGACGGTTGGCGTGGGCGAGGCGTGCCGCAATGTCAGCGGAGTGGGTGAGGTCTGGCAGTGGGCGCTGTTTTGGAACGGTCTGGCATTGGTGCTGGTGATTCGTCCCCAGTACCAGCTGATCGAGACGCTGTTCAAAGTTTTCCTGGCGGTACTGTCGGTCTCCCTGGTGGGTACGGCACTGTGGGTCGGCCCCGATCCGGGTGCCATCCTGCAGGGGTTTTACCGCTTTGAAATGCCGCAACAGATGGGCCGGTTCGATCCGCTGCTGGTGGGTACGGCCATGCTGGGGGCCATCGGCGGTTCGCTGATGAACTTTGTTTATCCGTACTTTCTCGACGCCAAGGGCTGGCGCGGCCCCGCGTTTCGCCGCCTGCAGATGTACGATTTTCTCTTAGCCGTGAGCGTGATGATCGTACTCAATCTGGCGATCTGGACACTGGGGGCGAAGTTGCTCTGGCCGAATCATACGATTGAGAAAATGGACGATTTGCCGCGTCTACTGAGTGAGGTGCTCGGTCCCGGCGGGCGTTGGCTGTTTTACGTGGGAATCTTCTCGGCGATTTACACTTCCCTGATTGGCCACGCGATAGGACTCGGCATGATGGGCACTCACGCCTGGCTGCGGTGGAAGGCCGGCCCGGAGGAGGTGTTGACGGTTGCCGATTTTCGCGCCCACGGTTGGTATCGCGGGATCGCCTTGTTTTGCCTTATCTCCCCACTGGTCTGGACGCTGCCCGGGATGCCTGACTTTGTGACCTTGACGCTGGTTTCCAACGGTGGCCAGGTCATTCTGCTTCCCGTGTTGGCGGCCGGCCTCTGGTGGATTACCGCTTCACCACGGTTGATCGGTTCGGAGTACCGAAACCGGGCGTGGGAAAACCTGGTGATGGGTGTCTGGCTGGTCCTTTCGGTGGTCGTAGCCATCAAGGCGATTCAGGCGATTTGGGTGACGGCTGCCGCCACGGCGCTGGTCGCCGATGGGATAACGTTGCCATCGTGCTGACTCGGGTGACGTGACAAGCTGACGAGATCAGCAGCTTGAGAAACTGGTTGGGGTTTGGCGGACGAACTCGCAGGCCTGCCAAGTGGCCGAATTGATTTCTGAACGAGGCTCAAACGCTGTCTTTGCTCGGGTCGACATTGGCCCAGGTTAAGACTCGTCCTTCGGCGAATCGCTTCAGATCATAGCGTTCGATATCAGCCGGTACTTTCTGCTCAACCATGAATTGAGCCATGCAACGGCCAACCCAGGGCGACAACGAAAATCCACCCCCACTGAATCCCAGTGCGAAGTAGAGCCCCTCCACGTTGGCAACCCGATCCAGGATGGGAAGTCCGTCGGGTGTGTAGTCGTAGACGCAAGCATACGTTCGGTGGACGAAACCGCGCGCCATCGGCGGCAGGGTGATCGCCAGACGGCGATGCATGTCCGCCAGCGACTCAAAGTGCGACGTCTGCCTGTAATGGTCGGGGTCTTCGGCCACCATGTCCTCGACACCGTGCAGCCGGTCGCTTTCCCGCCATCCAACGAACATTTGCATCTGGCCTTCGGGTCGCAAGTAAAGCATCGAGCGGGCATCCGTCAGAATTCGGGAAACGCGAAAATCGGATGCCCACGGAGCGTGAAAGAATGCCATTTCTGCCCGGTGCGGATAAACAGGTACTTCCACCCCAAGTTGGGCGAGCTGATTGCTACCCCATACGGACGTTGCCACCAGTGCCTGGTGAGCGTCATAGCGGCCCTGGGAGGTATCGACGCCGACGAACCGCTCACCCTGGACGGCAAGTTTCGCCACTTCACAACCTTCGCAGACGGTCACCCCCATTTGGCTGGCCACGGCCAGTAGCGCCTGGATTGTCGGCATCGGGTCCAGGTGGATGGCACCCGGTTCGTACACGTAGAGTGTTTCGTCATCCTCGCGCAGTCCCGGCTGAAGCTGTTGAGCCTGGCGAGCGTCGATGCGCTCTGACCGGCAGCCAGCTTGTTCGGAAACGGCCATGACTTCATCGACGATCGCCGCTTGTGTCGATTCTGACAGCAACAGGTAACCGGTGGGATGCAGCAGGAGCGGAACAGCGAAACGCTGGTCGAACGTCTTGAAGAAGTCGATGGACTCCACCAGAGCGCGAGACAGCGATTCGTCTCGTACCAGGCCGCGAAGTATTCCTGCTGCGCGATGGGACTGGCCTGCCCCGATATGGTGGCGTTCCAGAACTGTCACCTGGTCGACCCCCTGCAACTTCAAATGGATGGCGGTCGAAAGGCCTGTCACCCCGCCACCAATAATAACTACATCGGAGGTGTGTTTCATCGGTCGGTTTCATTACCTGCGGGAAAGGTTTCATCACTTGCGGGAAACATCTCTCCCGCGTCGATACACTGCGACCGCCGCATGAAACGGGCTGGTTGCGACGACATTCAGAATTGTAGCACTCTCCGGCACTCGAGCACACTCGCCATGTCTTTGCGACCCGGTGGCCGCTTGAAACGGCATCAACCTGTTGCCGGTTGCTGTTTTTGCCAGTTTTCCCGGCCTGGCAGGATGGGTCCAGGACTGGGTGGAGTATACTTGTGTCGTGCGACTTTTATCCAAAGAGACAAGCCAAGAGGAAATCCGCGTCATGAAAAAAATTCAAATTTCCGCAACGATCATGAGTTGTCTTGCGATCATGTTGTCCGTTCTTTGCGCCACTTTGAGCGAGGCTTCCGAACGCGTGCGACGTAAGAGCGGACTGCCCCCCGTTGGTTACTCGGACACGGTAAACATTCCGGGACAGAAATGGCGAGTTCACGATACCAGTCGCCCTGAGCCGGGGATCATCGACCCGGCCACCGAAAGCACGGCGGACTTACCCGGCAGCCCACCTTCGGACGCCGTTGTGCTGTTTGACGGAACCGACCTTTCGCAGTGGAAAAATTCTGACGGAGACGCAGCAGAATGGAAGGTCGAGATGGGTCACGTTGAAGTCAACGGGACCGGGTCCATCAGCACCAAGGAGGGGTTTGGCAGTTGCCAGTTGCATCTCGAGTGGGCGACCCCGGAGGAAATCCAGGGTGAAAGCCAGGGCCGTGGAAACAGCGGTGTGCTGGTGATGGGGATTTATGAGATTCAGATCCTGGATTCTCACAACAATCGCACGTACTCAGACGGGCAGGCGGCGGCCATTTATGGACAGTTCCCGCCGTTGGTCAATGCGTCTCGCGGGCCAAGCCAGTGGCAATCTTACGACATTATCTTTGAGGCGCCCCGCTGGGAAGGTGAAAAGTTGACGAGGCCGGCTTATTTCACTGTATTGCACAACGGGGTCCTGGCGCATCACCACACGGCCGTTGTGGGTCGCGTTGCCCACAAGGATCCCGCACAATACAGCCCCCACGAGGACAAGTTGCCACTGACCTTGCAGGATCATGGCAACCCGGTCCGTTTCCGAAATATCTGGATTCGTCCATTAACGGATTATGACACGGACCGTTGGTAACGGGCACGAGAGGTGTTTCGAGGTTGGGACGTTTACGAGCCCGGTCATTTTCGTTCAACGAGCAAGGAAAGTTCCGCTGATCGGGGACGGCAGGGTGACCGCACTTCAGCACAGGCTCTGCAAAGGGCGTTTGCAGTTGGTGCTCCTTTTCTGCAAGATGGGATCCACCCCGCATCAGGCTCGGCGTCTCGACGTTCCCGGCCAGTCCACTACTTGTCCAGAATCAGCGCTGCGCACACTTCTGCCAACCGGTTCAATTCGTCGATTGGCATCGATTCTTCATTCGTATGAATGTCCAGGTAGCCGACGGAGATCACGATGGTCGGGAGGCCTTTCGCATTCAGTTCGTTACCATCACTCCCGCCACAGGTCACCGATTGCCAGGAGTCGACACCGGCCGCCTTCATGGCCGACTCGGCGCGACGCACGATGGGGGATTCGGGCTCGAAGCGAAAACCTTGGATGGTACGTATAGGTTCGAATTCGATACGCCCTCCCAATGCATCTGCGGCCTGTTGGCAGCAGTCTAAAAAGTTGTTACTGATACTCTCATATTTTTTTCGAGAAAGACTGCGAGTGTTCCACACGAGTTCTGCCCGGGGAGGTACGACGTTCGCTGCCTCGCCGCCAGCGATCGTTCCGATGTTGGACGTGGTCTCATCGTCAACACGGCCCAAATTCATGGCCCCGATGGCCCGGGAGGCCATGGCAATTGCGCTGCGCCCGTTTTCCGGTTCCATGCCGGCATGGGCCGCGCGGCCATGAAACACCACGCGGGAGGTTTCGGCCCAGGGTGCGGCCAGCATGATACCCCCCACCGGGCCATCCGCGTCCGGGATGAAGGCCATTTTTGAACGAACGGGACTGACGTCAAATGCCCTGGATCCGATATGTCCCACATCCTCACCCACGGTGAACAGGACTTCAGCAGGTGGATGCGCAATGTCCTGCTCTGCAATTGCCAGGACTGCTTCGACGATGGCGGCCACGGCGGCTTTGTCATCTGCGCCCAGCACACTCGAACCGTCCGAGTGGACAGCCCCGTCGCGAACGATCGGATCCATGCCCTCGGTTGGTATCACGGTATCGGTGTGACCGCACAGCAAGATTGGTTCCTCGTTGACGAGTGTCCCGCTGCCGGGCCAGTAGCCAAGCATGTTGCGGTGTTCATCATAGGAAAGTTCGACTCCTACCGGTTCCAGGAGATTGGCGAGGATCTCCATGACGGGATCCTCCTGGGGGTAGTAGCTGTTAATCCGCAGGATAGAAAGGAATGTTTCCAGAAGGCGGTCTGGGTTGATCATCGAAGGAAGTTCACCTTGTTTGTCTGGAGTTTACAATCAGAAATGTGTAGCCTAAGTTAGCATTGCGGTATCGCTCTGACAAGGATCGAGGCTCTGTCGTTTCCGGAGTCGGAGGATTGAAGGTCCCACTCGAATTTTTTGACACGCGAGCCGTTTGTTTTTGTTTGCCCTGTTCAATGGCAGCAGTTCCGGGCATTACCGGTAACGGACCGGAGCGGTCAAATGCCGGATGGACGTCTGGACTTTGGCTGTGAACGTTTCAGATGTGCATCCTCCATCTACGAGAGAATGTAGCCGGATGAAGATCACAGGTGTGGAAACTTTCCTGGTTGAAATTCCGCAAAAATACCCGATTGCACCCTACCAATCGAGGTACCGGTCCAGTTCGAAAAAAGATGCATTACTGATTCGCTTGGAAACGGACGATGGGATCGTGGGTTGGGGTGAAACTCCACAGAGATATTTTGGTGAAAGATGGTCCAAAGTCGAATTGGGTCAACTGGCAGATAAGTTGCTCGGGCGCGATCCGACCGCAATCTCAGCGATGGCCGTTGAGTGGCAGCTTGACGGTGCACATTTGCAAAGCGCTGTCGAGATGGCGCTGTGGGATATTTTAGGAAAAGTTTGCAAGCAACCGCTTTACCGTTTGCTTGGAGGCCTTTATCGCGAAGAAGTTGAACTGGCCTGTTGCATGGGAATCCGGCCGGTTGCAGAGGTGCGAGAAATTGCCAAGCTGTATGTTGAAAAAGGCTTTGGTACCCTGAAGATCAAGGCGGGTCGTGATCCGGAGGAAGACCTGGCGGCGGCCCGAACGATTCGTGATGCCGTGGGTGATCAACTTCAGCTGCGGATTGATCCCAACACTGGCTACACACCCGATGTCTGCCTGCAGTTGGCCAGGGATCTCGAACCCTACAATCTGCAGTATTTCGAGCAACCCATGGCGGCCGACTTGTTGGAAGACTCGGCCCGCATTCGTGGTCTGACGTCGACGCCATTGGCACTCAACGAATCGGTAACGACCATCGAACAGGTCCGCAAAATTCTCGAGTTGAAGGCAGCCGCGGTCCTGTTACCCGATACCTATCAATGCGGCGGTTTGTGGGCCTGCAAGTTGATCAGTGATTTGTCTGGATCTGCCGGGGTTCCTTGTGTGATGCATTGTTCGCATGATCTGGGACTGAAGACCGCTGCAATGTTGCATCTGGTTGCAGCCAGTCCGAATTTTTCGATGGCCAATGACTGCACCTATTTTGGATTGGATGACGACATCATTGACGAGCCGTTTCAGATCCAGCAGGGGAAACTCAAGGTCCCCCACGGTCATGGACTGGGAATCAAAGTCGATTTGAAAAAAGTTCGCAAATATCAGGTGCCGGGACCATGAAGCACGCAACGGAAAAATTTTCACATGCCGTTGCGGTCCGTGGTTGACGTCATATGCCGGTGGTTTCCGTGCTGAAGCATGCCAACCTCCGTCAATAGACGAGTGGCCTGCAGCGGGTAGTGTTGGACCTGATCGACAGGTGCCCCGGCGCTGGAATCCCTTGTCGGGCATCTTCTGCAATCAATCGACAGAGACATTGTTGCCGGGACTCGGCTGCAAAATGTTGAAACTTAAAATGGACGATCGTATAATCCAGTCTTCGCTTTCTATCGGGGGCAAACGTCTGTTGCTGAACCGGCTTTGTTGTGGGAAGCAGGAAAGACGCAAGGGTTGTTTTTCAAATCCAGGCGCACGTAAGACTCCATTTGCGGGGGATCACCGGTCTTTGTTCTCTTTGACATGTGTGTTCGCGTCAGATCGAAATCGGAGCTACCACTTGGGCGTAATTAAAAAAGAGGGCGAGTCGGGAATGAACAGAAAAAGAATTGCGAACCGCCTGGCTGTGTTGGCCCTTTCGTTGTCGGTGCTGTTTTCGATGGAATCGATCTGCCCGGCCCTTACGCGAAGAGATGATGTCACCAATGCACAGCTCAAAGCGTTTGCCAATGAGCATCGGTACGGCGGCTTTGTGTCGGCCTACTGGCTAGGCAGTGGTACGTTGATCTCGCCCAACTGGGTAATTACCGCCAAGCATCTGTTGAATAGTGGACAAGCAAATATCTACTTTTTGGGTGCCAGTCGTTCAAGCCCCAGTAATCAGCATCACTACCATCCGTCACTCGATGTGGCTCTGATGAAATTGAATAACCCGATCACAAACATTGAACCCGTGAGTCTTTATGACCTGAGTTTTGGCTCCGAGGCCGGCCAGGATGCGGTGATGATGGGGGCAGGTTATCCAGGTTCCGGATCAGCCGGAGAAAAGTGTTGTGCGGGCACGCGCAGAGCCGGACAGAGTCGAATCATCAACGCCAGTAGTAGTTTTGCTCATACCCGGTTTCGCAGGCCCGGATCGGGAGCGCTTCCTTTGGAGGTTGGTGGCGCGCTGGGAGACAGTGGTGGAGGGTTGGTATTGAACGTCTCGGGCGAAGACGCACTGGCGGGGGTGCAGTCTTACACCACGGTGAATTCCCCCCAAAGTGGTTACGGGGTTCAAACAGGGTATGTGCGTACCGCTCCATTGAACGCCTGGATCACCAGCATTGCGACCGATGCGGTCCTCGTGGGGACCACGCCCCCACCACCAGCGGTACCAACGTGCAATTTCAATGACGATCTACTTTGCGACGCCGCTGATCTCGACAAGATGTATGCCGATACCGGGTATGACTTGGTCAGTGGAGTCTCTGCTGCAGGCTTGGAGCAGTTTGATCTCAATTCTGACGACGTGGTTGATAATTTGGATATCGATAAGTGGCTTACGATGGCTGCCCTAGAGAACGATTATGCCACATCCCATCGGCGCGGAGACACAAATGGGATAGGCAATATCTATCCCGAAACAAGGTTTGTTGACTTGTTTGACTACAGCGTGTTGTCCGGTAAATTCGATCCTCTTGGCCTCCACGGACCACACTTGTGGAAGGACGCAAATTTCGATGGAGACGGTGACATTGACTTGGCCGATTATAATTCGTTGACAGGCAACTTCAACTTTGCAGGGTACGAACCGGCTTCGACTACGGTACCGGAGCCTTCTTCCCTGGCGATCTGTTGCCTGGCCCTGGTTGGAGCGGTCAGCGTTTTTCGCTCATCGATAGCAAGGAACGGTTAGGAGCAAGTCGGCAGGGGTCGTTCGGCAGTCTTCAAGGTGTGCTACAGCCTGTTCAAGTGTTGTACAGCAAGCGGTCACTGTTTGTCAGAAGGATAATGGCGATCGCCAAGAATAAGCCTGCAAATTGCCGCTTGCTCAGTTCTTCACCCCACAAGACTCGGCCGCAAAGGACATTGAACACAATCAGCAACGGTGGCCCGCAAAGATAAACGAACACGGCACCCAGCATCGCCAGGGCAAGTACAATGGCGCGACACATTAACGCGTTGACCAGGCCCGCGCTAATGCCGAAGCGAAGATCCAGACGACTGGGAAACGGACGAATTATCGCCACGATGATTGTCGTGGAAACACCGGCAACGCCGAAAATGTACATCTGGTAGGCGAGAGCCACTTCGGCTGTGGTGGTCGCTGCTGCAATTTTGTGAACGATAAAAATCACACCCACGCCGAGAAATACAAACAAGAGAAGAAGTTCAGTTTTCCACGTCAGTGGTTTGTTCCCGATCCGTGT
This sequence comes from Planctomycetaceae bacterium, assembly GCA_002726515.1. Classification (GTDB taxonomy): domain Bacteria; phylum Planctomycetota; class Planctomycetia; order Pirellulales; family Pirellulaceae. The sequence goes on from PBTE01000051.1 coordinate 12,812, forward strand.
CGGTCGCAAGCAATAAACCGCCAGGGGTACAAGCCCCACGGCAAGCCAGCGATACAAGGACATGGACTCTTTCTCCGGCCAGACCACGTGGGAAAATACCACCGGAAAAATACATGCGATGTGCGTGAGGGCCATTGTGATTCCGGTTCCGACGAAACGAAATGCGGCTAGTGTGGAGAGCAGGTGAGTACAGTAGAGAAGTCCGTTGACGATTCCCAGAGAGATGGCGACGGGGTCCAACATCGATGACGGCGTTGACGTAAAGAAAACCGCGACTGCTGACGCCGCAGCCGCCACCAAAAAGTTAATGGCGGCGACGGTGGAAGTATCTGCACCGCGGAATTGTGAAAAACGCATCCACTGGACGAAAATCAGGTTGCAAATCACGTAAAGAACAAAAAACTGCATGGTCTCATTCTGCGGGATAAATGGCTGCTGACCACGGTGTGATGAAGGTGTTGGGCGGGCCACTCCATCAAGGGCAGGGCGGGTGATTTCACTTGACTGGCGGGTCGGGGTTTTCCGTCGACCCAACGACAACGGCCTGTCTGCTGAAAGTTAACCTTCTGGTGATCGGCTGAGTTTGCTAATGTCCGCCTTTCTCACGGAATACGGGAGAGTCGAAAATACCGTAGCACAGTGAAGGAAAATGGACGGAGGCACAGGTGCTGCCCTCTGACAGTGGTCGTGACGCGAGTTCAGGAGGTATTCTATGTTTGGATCCAGTGCACCTGTCTTCCGCCTCATGCTTTCATCATGGTTTTTTGGGGTCGGCGATCCACCCGGGGACTGACGATTGTTCAGTGGGGAGAACGTGTCAAGGAATGAAGCTGTTTTGCTTTCACACCCTGGACGTCTGGATCGCAGTGTTTGAATGTTCAAGATGAAGAAAACAATTTCAATCATATTAACCGTTCATAACAAAGCATTCCTGATCAAAGGGGTCGTGGAAGGGATTCTGGGGAATGCTTCAGAGGACACAAAAGAGTTCATTGTAATTTTTGATGGTTGTTCTGACGAAAGCGAAAATATTTTTGATCAAACGATCCAGGGATATCAGAGCAGCATGGCGATTCGTAAGCAGCACACGCCGGATGTCTGGGAAACCAAGGCAAACAACGTGGGCTTGAAAATGGCTACGTGTGATTTTTCCTGTATCGTGCAGGATGACATGATCATACAGGAAAACCGGTTTGACCAAAGGCTGAGAAGGCCGGTTGATTTGTTTTCCGATTGTTTTGCGGTTAGCGGAAGGGCGGCGCACAACAACGTTCTGAAAAGAGAGAAACTGGTAATCACCGATTTGATTGGTCGAGAAAATCCGACTGGTGAGGGTCGTCTGATGAGGAGAATAAAACAGGTGATGGCGACTCAAAATGACGCCAGGGAAGTGTTTGGCATTCGCGACGTTGTGAATCGGGGGCCATTACTGCTTGACAATGAAAAGACATCAAAGCTCGGTCATTTTGATGAGGCATTCGCACCGCTTGACATGGATGATCATGATTTGTGCTATCGGGCGTACCGGGAATTTGGTTGGCGGTGTGGTTCCTACACCATCCGATATCAAAGCGACCTCGAATGGAGCGGCAAGATGGCCAGTCCAGAATCACGGAAAGTGTTCAACGAGGCTTATCAGAAGAATCAAAAGATTCTGATAGACAGACATTATGAGTTGATCAGGGGCAGGAAGCACAATGAGAACCGGAGGGTGGTGCAAGGTTGATCCGCAGTCCAGTCAAGGTCCGGACCCCTGATGAACCGTCACCGATCTTTGATTGGACCGATTGCAACGACTGCTGATCTTCTTTCAAACGACTGATGCATCCCGGCCAATTGGACCATAGCGGCCATTTGCCCGGAATGTCTCGCGGCTTCGCCGTCTGCCATTTCACACAGGTCTACCGGGGACATGGCCCGGGGTGATTTGGGAGAGAAAGATACCATCATCGGAATTCCGTGCCGCACGAGATTGAATGAGTCAACGCTATGAAAAGTTTTCTTGTGACATTTGCGACGAAGCACTTTCAATTGAATCAAAAGATTCTTGAATATTCAGCTTTGAATTGCGGAGGATTTGATGAGGTACGTTCCTGGTCTTCGGAAGAATTGCGGAAAACAGAGTTTTTCGAGAAACACAAAACCGTGTTGGATCAGAAGCGGGGCGCAGGATACTGGTTGTGGAAGCCGTACATCATTCTGAAGGCGCTTCAAGACGCGAATGAGGGTGATTACGTTGCCTACAGTGACTGCGGTCAAAGGAATCAATATTTGACGAGAAGCATCAAACCGTTGTTGGAAAAATGCTCGCGGAACCGTGGTGTGTTGCCCGGTGTAAACATTCCCCATTGGGGGAATTCGACCAGGTGGACAAAACGTGATTGCTTTGTCCTCATGGGGTGTGACGCACCCGTTTATTGGAATCATTGTCAGGTTCAGGCATCTTTTTCAGTATTCCAGAAAAACAGTTCGTCACTCAATTTTGTGCAGGAATGGTTGGCTGGTTGTGAGGACCAAAGAATACTGACAGACATTTCCAACGCTTGCGGCTTGCCCAATTTTCCGGATTTTGTTGAACATCGACATGATCAGTCGGTTTTGACACTTTGTGCCATCAAGTTTGGATACGATGGGCTTGGTTCTTCAAGCGTCCAGCAGCCGTACGCGGACCCCGAAAAGAGCAAAGTGATGAATTATGTTCTTGCCAAAATGGGCAGTCCTGTAGATGTTCAATTCGGCGCGGGAATTTATTTGGTATACCAGGTCATCTTGAGCAGTTTGTATCGAAAACTGCTCAGGTGCAATCGTTTTATCAAGAAACATCAGGGGAATTGATTGGCCTTTCAAAGTTTGCCTTAACCTGTTGTCGGCGGGACGTCGAATCCGGCGCAATGCTGCGCGAAGAATTCGATTCCACCCGCTTAGATTCCACCTAGCCGCCCGGTAGAGTCTCCGATCGGCCGGGGTTGGTCCTGGTCGCACGGTTCGCGGGTCAGGAGACCTGGGAAGGGGTGATGTTCGATGGGGAGCAGGGTGTGGCACGCCTGACAGGTGAACCGGAATAGAACGTGTCTTTTTGCCGGCGACCGGGTCCACGGGCGGGTCGATCCAGGGAACGGGATTGCCCTTGCGTACCAGTTCGGCAGCATGTTACTTGAAGGCCGGTTCGCCGCCCGGCTCAAACGGAATGCTCGCGTTTAATTTGTTCTTGCGGGTTTTTTAGAATTCACTGGTTGATTCGATGGGCTGAAACGCTGTCAGGCACTGGTGGATCGTTAAACTGTGCTGCCGCCGGGATGACTTTACAACGGCCGGGGGTAGCTCGAGTCGCCGGCCCCTTTCCTGACCATCGCTACGTGTCTTGTGATCTTGCTAACTTCTTTTTGGCGGTAACTGGTTTGTATTAACATAGGTTACCAGCCGGTCATTCCAGCCGTTAATCACCCCTTTCAGTTCCTCCCGTTGTTCGGCAGTGCAGTTTCGAAATGCCTTACTCTTCCCGGCTTGAGAGAGTGCCTGCCGACACTTGTCAATCGACTCAATCTTTTCGCCTTCATTTCCGTTCCTTCGCATTTGGTCATACTCATGGTGGATGGAATCGCCGAGTTGCTGCATGATGATGTGTAATCCGTCACTGAGTGAAGTTTTCGGATCGGCAAGTTTGTTGGCAAGCCGAGCCAGGTCTTTGCGACTTGCCCCGACCATCTCAATGTTTTCGAACTCTTTGTATTGCCCCCGGTCGAGTAATTCCGATGCGAATTTCTGCAACGCGGAATTTCCTGACTTTCTGGCAATCATCAGCAGCCCGACAACGAGATCTACCGCTTTTGTGGCAGCTTTCTGATCGGGGTGGGGGGCGGCCAGATAGTCGGGGCGAAGATACACTTCCGCAAGCCGACAGAGCGGATTCTCAATGTCTCCAAACTTTTGTTTGGCAATCTTGAAAAATCCTTCGATCCAGGTAGGGCCCTCCAGTGGTTGTTCACGCATCTTTTTTCGTTTTTCGTTGGTCCTCCGACGGTTGAGTTGCAGTTCACCGTTGCGTTCTTTTAAAAGATTCCACAACTGTGTCTCCGCAGCGCGCGAGGGTGTCATCCACTGCCATTGGACCTTGTCTGCCTGTGATTGGTGGACACCCCAGTTGCCGGTTGCAAACTTGGCATTTTGATTTTTCGTCCTGTCAAAGGCCCAACCTGGCTGTTCTCCGGCGTTACGAGTAGACAAAGGGATGGCACTCGCCGCACTGCGCGCTGCATCCGGTAACGGCTTGGCCGACGCGGGCTTTGCCGATTTGTTGGCACCCGGTTTCGTTTTCATTCGGCTCCAGTTGGCCAGTGGTTTTGAACCCAGCAGTGGAACATCGGTCGTGTCAGAAGGTCCTGCTGCTGCCGATGTCGTGCTGGTATCCTGGCCGGATGATTCGCTCAAGTCGCTCGGGTGAGCACCGGCTGTCGGTAGGGGGATCTTCCTACCACCGGGTCCCTCGGGGTTCCGGACGAAAATTCCCTGAACCTTCTTCTGATCTACGGTAAGGTTGACCTGGATGTTTTTCAGAGGCTGTGTTTTTCCGATCGGGGTGCCTTCGTCCGACACGAATTGAATCACCGTTCCCTGCCGGCAGCTGTAGTTGTTCCAGGTGTCGAGTGGAACTTTGGTGCGCGCAAGCTTCCGGGCGATTCGTCGCGAGTACTGAGGTCCCCGCTCCGAATAGTCAAGTTGAAGACTGCCCCCCCGACGGCAGATCACACGAACCGTCGGAACCGATGGCGTTGTCGTGGATTCACCAGGGGATTCGCGAGGATTGCGACCGGAGTCGACTTCCATGACACCTCTTGCCTCTTACTCGGGCGGCATGCTGAAAAAATTTGTTTCACCGAGCTACTATTATACCGCGTGGAGATCGATGAACCAAATGCCAACCCGGGAAACCTGAACTTCCACCGGAGTGCCACTTGCTGCACCCGGTCAGCGAATATCGAATTTACAAGACAAAGGGCAACCGCCACCAGCTGCGGTGTTCGTAGTCGTTCCACTCCGGGTAGCGAGACAGCCGGGGTCCACCCAGGAAGTCCCGGGAAAGATGGTTTGTCGTTTTTCGCATCAATCGTTTTCCAACCGGGAGCAAGACCCTGGAAGAAACGCGTTTCCAGCATCATTTTCCGAAAGAATCCCAAGGGAACGTGAAACTGGGTTGGTTGGCGTAACGCCTGGTGTTGACTACCAGCCGCGCTCCGGTGCCCGCTTCCAGGTGGATCGTAAACCAAGGATGGTCGACTTCGATTTCCTGATCGTCGACTAGCAGCGTCGTGCATTGGTGTTCACCGTAGGCGCCAGTCTGGACCACGACGGTTCGAGCAGAAGACTGACTGACGTTCACCAGCGTAACGGCAACCTGCTGGTCGGTCATGGTGTCAATCAGTGCCGCGACATCTTCCGGGATACCAGCCCGCCGACGGTCAGGGTCGAAGTAACGCAACCGGCAATGCAACAGGGCCCCGGCACGGCCGGGATCCAAACCGGCCAGCATCAGTTGACGCAAGACATTCACCGTTGCCGGGTTAAAACGCATCGGGTCGTCCGCAAGTCGCGTGTCGGGAGTGGTTGTGTCCTCACGCATGCCCCTGGCTTTGCTACGGAGGTGTTCAAACTCGCTGCGCAGCGCCCGCGCGGGGAAATCGGGGTCTTCACCCTGCAGGTATCGAATCCAATTGTCTGTGGCAACTCGGGTAAGGTTTTTTGGATCACAGGTCCAATAATAGCAATCCAGGGCGCCCGAATTCCATTTTTGGGGTTGGTAGTCATACCAGCCTTGATCACCGTACATGTGGGGATACATGACCTGACCGTCGACCGTTTTACGATTGGCGTTGATGTGGTCGATCATTCGAGTCCAGATATCGATATAACGGCGGTTGCCCGTTAGCAGGTAGGCGTTAGCGAAACCGATCAGTCCGCGCTGTGCCCGGTTGCGGTGTGCTATTTTACCCGTTTGTGGAACCTCGACGGAGAAACCCCAGCCGTAGGCGCTGCCGTACCATTTACCGTCTGTTGCGCCGATCGTTCCGTCCAGGCCGATCTTGGTGGGAATGATTCCGTGGTTATCGATGGTCCGCTGGTACCACGCATCGACATACTCCAGCAGCCACTGTTTGTATTTTGGCTCGCCCGTCAAAAGATAGGCGTTGGCAGCCAGGGAAGTTGCACACATATTTTGAGGGTGATCGCCAACGATATCATTGTAATCTTTGAAATGAGCAACCATTTCTCCGTAATTTCTCTCTCCATGCCCTGCGACAAACCGGCCAGCAACTTCAATGGGATCCCCGACCCAGTCCAGCCCGGTTGCTTTGCGCATCAACGGGCCGCGACTGCCGTTGAACATGCTGCGAATAATTTTGAAGCGGGGATCGTAGTTGGGCGCCTGGGGGTCTTCGTTCATGTAGAAACCGGCATAACGTCGAACGCGGTGTCCGAAGGCGAGATCATGAGGATCTGACAACCCCTGAAGGTTGAACACTCGCAGCCCCTCGCCGTTGTGCATCCAATCCATCATGGTGGGAAATTCCTTGTAATACATGCCGTCTCGCGCGAATGGCACATCGACAGTTTTTGCCTCGGTGTACTGTCGCAGGTGGCCTTCCCAGGCCTGTTTGTACATCTCCAGGATCGAGTCGGGCGCGCCCAGCATGTGAAGGATCGGCCAGTCTGCCACGCTTTCGATGGCGTCGTCAGGGCCGTCGTTGGCTCCCCAGCGTTCGACACATAGCAGGTATCCGCGCTCGTCATAGTACTTGTTGTAATATTCCTGACAGGCAACGGTGTTGGCCCGCAGCAATTCTCGCTCCAGCAGGGCCCAGTCAGGTGGTGCCATGGGGGTCGTGATCGAAATCGTGGCCGCGTCGGCAGCAATGTCATGACAGACTGCCACTACCAGAACACATATTGTCCAGAGAGAAATGCTGCGTTTCATAGGTTGACTCCTGTTGCTTTCGTCGTAGTCTGGGATGTGCGTACGATTCTAACTGTTAGCGGGTCGGCGTGCATCAACTTGCCTGAAATCGTCCGCTGCCTCAGCCTTGTCACCGGCAGGCCAGCCTCCAGGCGGTATCGGGAGGACAAGGGAACAAATAGCCCGTTGCATCATCCAACTGCGGTGAGCATCCCGGGGTTTCAGGATCAATGCAACTGACAGTCTGGCCCGGCGACTCGTTAGTTCGATTGAGAAAACGGGAAAAAAACGGTTGAGGATACATCCGTCCGTCGAACGACAATGCTACAATGTCGAAAAATCTGGGGCTTGATTGGAATCAGGTTCTTCCGCAAGAGAACACGTTAATCAATGGGTGAAGTATGCGGTCAAGGAAAATATTTCAAGGAATACTCTGTGTTCATTCTATTTTGATTTTCTGCATGGCATCGGCGCATGCGGAAAACTGGGCACAGTTCCGTGGTCCGAATGCTTCGGGGGTGTCAACCGAAAGTGACAACCTGCCCGTCGAATTTTCACACGAGCAAAACGTGGCATGGTCCGTTGAATTGGGATTGGGCATCGCGTCACCCGTCATTCACGGTGATCGGGTGTTTGCCACGACGATGACAGACGAGCATACTTTTGCGGTATTGGCTTTCGACGCAGCAACGGGAAAGCACTTATGGCGGAAGGAATTTGACACAGGCCCGCTCCAAGAGATCACGCCTCCCAATGAACACGCTTCGTCAACACCCGTTACGGACGGCGAACACGTCTATGTCTATTTCAGTACGCTGGGCATGATTGCATTGAACGCCGATGACGGAAAATTAATGTGGCGGCACGAGTTGCCAAAACCGTTTTATTTGCTCGCGTGGGGGCCCGCGAATTCACCGATCATTTATCGGGACATGGTTTACCTGAATCTGGATGACGACCTCGATCCCTACCTGATTGCCTTTGACAAAACCAGCGGTGACGTTCGTTGGAGGTCTCCGCGCCCTGAAATGCTGGGAGGCTATGCAACTCCGGTATTTTGTGAAGTCGATGGGCGTACGGATATTGTCGTCGCCGGTACCGGAAAACTGAAAGGTTATGATCCAGAAAATGGTGAGGAACTGTGGTCTTGTAACTCCCTGTTGCGAACCATCATGACGACTCCTGCAGTTCACCAGGACAAGATCTATGTTTCCGTACAAAGCTACGGTGACACCCAGCGGGTCTTAAAGTACGCGCTGCTGCAATGGAGCGATACGAATCAGGACGGCAAACTTTCCAGGGAAGAAGTCAACGAGGCTTTCTGGGACAAGTTTGACAAGGGCGACAGCGATGAGGATGGGTTCCTTGTCGATGATGAAATCGACCACGCCTTCCAGTCACCGACCAACATGGTGGGGGGTGGGAACATCATTCAGGCGATTCGCGGCGGTGGAGAAGGTGACGTGACCAGCACCCACATGGTATGGAACCTGAGCAATACTGCACCTTCGAATATCGCTTCCCCGTTGGCCGTCGAAGGTCGTCTGTTTGTCGTCAAAAAGGGTGGAATATCGGCCGCTTTCAACGCGGAAAACGGTGAGACGATCTGGATGAAAAAACGGATTAAGAATTTTGGAAATTACTTTGCTTCCCCCATCGCCGGAGATGGAAAGATCTATGTTACTGGCGAGAACGGATTTGTCGTGGTACTGGCCATCGAAAATGACCGTCCGGTGGTGCTGGCAAAAAACGACATGGGCGATAGTTGTGTCGCTACCCCCGCGATCGCGAACAATTGTCTTTATGTGCGGACGTTGAACAAGCTTTTTTGTATTTCCCACCCGGATCATCAATCTGCCGAGGGTGCCGGGGGCTGATCGGTCCAAGTGCCGCTTGACGAATGACGATTCATTCGAAATGAGGATCGCGATGGTTCCACTGAGTAAAAAGATGACGTCCCGGAATCTGTTTGGCAGTTGGTTGTTGGCGATGGGGACCCTGCTCTTTCCGTGGCAATCCGCAACGGCGGATACGCGTGTTGCCATCATCACTTCCGCCAATGCTCCTGCGTTGGAACAGTTGGCGGCCCGTGAACTTGAATCTCAGTTCCAGCGATTGTTCGTGAACATTGATACCTCGTTGTCCCATCAGCCGACGAGTGAGGCTCAGGTAATTGTCTTGGTGGGAAGTCCTCGAACGAATCCGCATTTGAAGGAAGCCATCGGCGAATCGTGGCCGGACATTTCGGATCAAGGGCTGGTGATCAAAAGTGTGAGCCTGGACGGTCAGCAGGCCCTCGTCGTCGGCGGAGGCAGCCCGGTGGCAACGCTCTGGGCTGTTTACGAATTGGGTCAGCGTTACGGAGTTCGTTATTTATTGCGCGACGATGTCTACCCGCAGCAAAAGGTGCCCCTGGCAGTCGATGATCTGGACATGACTCTCGAACCCCGGCTTCGGGCCCGGACTTGGCGTACCGTGAACGACTTCGCCATGGGGCCGGAATCGTGGGGTTTGGCAGACCATCAGCGAGTGTTGCGGCAACTTGCCAAGCTGAAGTTCAACCACATCCTGATCTCGCTCTGGCCCTGGCAACCATTTGTTCACTACGAGTTTGGGGGCGTGAAAAAACAGACGGCGACGTTCTGGTTTGGTGAACGGTATCGAGTCGATGGCGACACGCCCGGCAAGAAGGTGTTTGGCGGCGCCCGGTTTTTTGAAAACCCTGATTTCGCCGGCCTTCAGGACTACGACGATCTGTCGACAGCGGGAGTCAGGCACCTGCGCGGCATCATTGATGCCGCCCATCAACTGGGCATGCAGGTCGGGATTGCTTTCTACCCGCTCGAGTTTCCCAGGGAATTCCAGGCGGCATTGCCCGGGTCTCGCGTGGCTCATCAGCTGAAGAGCCTGACGATCGCGCCTTCGGGAGAACAACATCCAAACGACCCCACACTCAAAGCACTGGCCGCAACGAAAGTGCGGGCCTACCTGGACACGTACCCCACGATCGACGCGCTCTACTTCCGCATGTCTGAATTCCCGGAATGGAAAGAACACGCGCAGGAGGCCTGGAAGTCGCTCATGCGGGGGTCGCAGGGGAAAGGGCTCAGTTTGCAGGACCTCATTCGATCGGCCCGCAGTCGCAACACGATCGCCTCAGGAAACCGCGGCGAAATGTCGCTCAAAGGAAACCTGGTCAGTCTGGCATTCCTGCAGGACTTGTTAAAAGAAGAGGGGCTCTTGCAAAGGCGCGATGGGCGGCAGGTGGATGTGGTGGTGACCGGGGTGGATACGGCGCTGTTTCCCGTTCTCGATCGTGTACTGCCGGCGAACGCTTCGACGTTGCATTTTGTCGATTACACGGCCCGGCGTGTCGCCCAGAACAAGGAATTGCTGCATGACGTACCCGTCCGGCAAGTGAAGAGCCGACTGGTCATGACCCTCGCTGACGACAACGTGGGAGTGCTTCCCCAAACCGTGTTGCAGAGTCTGGAGACCTTGACGGATCACCTGCAAGACGAGCACTGGGATGGATTTTCGACCCGCTACTGGATGTTGGGTGAACTTGATCCAGTCGTTTATTTTCTTTCTCGAGCCGCATGGGATGCCCAGGTAACCAGTCGCTCGGTGCACGATGAATTCTGGAACGCAGTCACGGAGCATCCTTCGACCGCCGAACGGCTCTGGAAGGGTTGGCAGCACTTGGAGCAGGCGACCACGAAGATCGACAAGTATGCACTTGGATTTGGTTTTCCCGTCGAACGTATGATGATGAAGCATTACCAATCCAGTCCCGAGCCCGCCTGGTGGGAGGAGGTTAACGAGCATTACACACAGTTGTTGATCGAACTCTACCGGGCTCACAGTGCTTCCACTTCGCCCCGTGGTCGAAGTTTAATGCTTTACTATGCCAAGCGCGCAACTTACGCAACGGAGTATTTGGCGGCCGTCAAGGCGCTCCGGGAGGCAGCGGTCGCCCGGGAAGAAGGGGACATGGAAAAGGCGATTGAGCACATGGAGGTAGCTCTTGAGCAGACGTACAATTGCATGACCACGCTGGCCGATGTGGCTCGTGATCAAAGCGACCGTGGCCTGATCGCTGTTCTTAACGCCTATGCCTATCAACCGCTGAAGAGGGAATACGAACGACTGGTGGATGAGGAGGATTCCCGGCAGTGAACGATGACGAGATGTTTTAACGCTCAGGCCGCTGAAGAAGCGAAATGTGAGTCGAGATATCGCAGAACCCGGAAACAGGACGGATGTCAGTTAGGGAGATAAGGAGGATTTGGGATCACGCTTGAATCGACTACCAGAGGACTAATTTGTGATCTTGGATTACAACGTGGTGAAGTCATGACAACTCGTGGTGCCCAAATTGGTGTGGTGGGACACGATTTTTGTGGTATACTCAGACGAGTTGTGGACAGAATGGGACGGAGGGTTTCATGAGCGAGTTCCACCATCCAAAGCTTCCCCGACGTGTTGCAATCCAGGCCGGAGCGCTCGGCATGCTGGGATTGGGTAGCAATCATATCCAGGCCCTGCGCGCTGCGACCGCGGGCGGGCGACCCCGCCCGGCTGGTTCTGCGAAGTCGTGTATCTACATCTTCCTCTCCGGTGGCCTCTCGCAGCATGAGAGTTTCGACCTGAAGCCTAACGCACCTGAAGGGATTCGTGGCGAGTTCAGCCCGGCCTCCACCAGTACGCCTGGAATTCAGATCTGCGAACATTTACCCAAATTGGCAGAGCGCAGCCACCTTTGGTCACTGGTTCGTTCGCTGACCCATCCGACCAACAGCCACACGGTTGGCCACTTTTACATGCTCACCGGGCGCTCGGTGAACCCCCCGGGGTTTCGCGGTGATCGCATGCCCCGCGCCACCGATTGGCCATCGATCGCTTCGGTTGTTGGTTACAGTTTGCCACCGCAGGCAAACAATCTGCCTCCGGCGATTGTGTTACCTGAACGTCTCGTGCATTGGTCGGGCGGAGTTATTCCAGGCAACTACGGTGGCTTGATGGGAAGTGATCGGGATCCGTTTTTCGTCGAAGCGTCGCCCTATGGCAATCCAATGTGGCGTGGCGCTTACCCCGAGTACACGTTTCCCAATCAGGGTAAGAAACCACCCAAAATACCCGACGAGCGGGTCTACCAGGCGCCGAATTTAAAGCTGGCAGACGGGATGGATTTCACACGCCTCAACCAGCGTTTGAACGTATTGAAATCGATCGATGTTCAACGCCGGGATCTCGACCGCTCGGCAGAAGTACAGGGCTATGACGCCCAACGTCAGCAGGCGGTTTCCCTGTTGAGGGATCCCAAGGTTCGACGAGCTTTTGATGTCACGCACGCCGATGCGAAAACCCAGGAGCGGTATGGGGCGAACAGTTTCGGCTGGTCACTGCTGATGGCACATCGGCTGGTTGAGGCTGGTGTCAATCTTGTGCAGGTAAATCTTGGAAACAACGAAACCTGGGACACCCATGGCGATGCGTTTCCCCGTTTACGGGACAAACTCTTTCCGCCCACGGATCGAGCGTTATCCGCCCTGTTGGATGACCTGCAAGCAAGCGGGTTGCTGGACGAAACGTTGATTGTGATGGCGGGTGAGTTCGGGCGTACCCCGCAGTTGTCTACCCTCGGGGCTAGCTTCGAGGGACCGGGACGTGGTCATTGGGGAGCCGTTCAAAGTGTGTTCTTCGCGGGCGGCGGAGTGCGGGGTGGGAATGTGATCGGTTCGTCAGATCAGGACGGAGCCTATCCGGCAACCAGCCCCCAGAAGCCTGAAAATATGGCGGCTACGATATACCATGCACTCGGAATTCCCCCGTCGCTTGCCTGGCACGATAGCGAGAGGCGGACGCATGACGTCTATCAAGGCGTTCCCATCGAAGGCTTGATGTAGTAGCAACGCGACAGTGGCCTTGGCCCATTTGGATGGGCAGCAATGGCCTTGGCCCATTTGGATGGGCAGCAATTCAAACGCAGAGGTCCGGTCCCGCGCTTTATCACATCATTCCCGGAGAGGGAAATGCCAGCATGGTATCTGGCTTTATTGTCGCCTTAGCGTTTCGCTTTGTGACGATTCTGGTGGCCGCCTTCGGGGCTATCGTCTATTGGACAAGCCGTCGAGAAGTGAAAGAATTGATGAGCCAGCCTTAAAACACCGCTGCCACAAGTTCTACGCAGGATGTCGTTTGCTTTGCACGCTACCTTTTAGCGGCGACACTCTTCTCCTGCAGCGGCCTCGTCCATGACCAGCGTCGATACGACACACCACGCTGTGATTTTCTTCCTCCAAGGATAGCACTAGTCAACTTAGGAAGACTCAAAACGTAAGACTCTCGTGGCAGTCCACTAAAGGCAGTGCACGACACCGTCACCAGCAAACCTTTCTTGGCGCTACAAACGAGAGTCTATCCGACCATGAGCTAATCTACCTCAAGCGACGGCACTTTCTTTCCGGAAAGGCTCAACCTTTTCGAAACAGCTCAACTCCGAACATTTGGGCAACACGCCGAAAACTAGCAAGTGTTTTATGTTTCGTTTGCTCGTGGCCTTTCCTGCTTGCTGTCCTGAGCTCGGCAGTTCGCAGCTGAATCATAACAGGCGATCCTTGCCGCTACCAAATTACAACGGCTTCGCCATCGTTAACGACTTTTAGCCGCCGTCCACTGCACGGCTGATCTGACGGAACTGGCGGAACCTGGCCCAGACTCCCACCCCGATTGGCAAGCTGTTCGTGGCCCCGTGGCGGACGACCCTCAGCCACTCTGAGCGGGCACGCTCGCGTATCGTTTTGAGACACCCGTCTCACTTCGGGACGCGGCCAACATCTGTAGCCGTGCCCCTGTCTTACCTAATCTGACAACGGATCCTGGAAACCCACGTCTTGTCCTTGCTAACTGAAACACCGGTTGTTTTTTTCGGTCAGATCCGACTTTGGCACAAGGAATGCCTTTCGTTGTCCAACAATCCTCCCATGCAGCGAACAAAGCCACGCTCACCCATTGAATGAAGTACTGGAGATCACACAATGCGACGACTAAAAAAGAAACGCCCGCAGGGAATCTTGCGAACTTTACTCGGTCAGAGTGGACTGCAGAATCAAACCGCCCGCAGAACCTTGCGAATCGAATCCCTGGAGTCTCGGCAAATGCTCTCCGCCGCGCCCTGGATGCAGAACTCTCGTGACTCGGATCACACAGCAGAGGATGTGGAGATTCGCGTCGGAGGGGAGCAGCATAAGATCTATGACTACTCACAGAGCAGAGGGAACGACATCCCCTTCAACGACCAGGCAACCATCCCCCATACTGCTCAAATGGACAACCTCCGTGGGAGCGTGACGGTAAACTTCGTGAACCCCAAGGCCACCTCCAGTATGGACTCCAGCACCGAGATCATCGAGTTCAGCCCGCATGCGCGCCAAGATAACTACGAAATTACTAACTTAGGTAAGACAGGGGCACGGCTACAGATGTTGCACGCAGAGTTGGACGGGATCCCTAGCCAAATGGCGCTCATGCAGAGTTTCAGTTACAGCGGCAACACCATGCGAAAAAATGATACCAGCGTGGCTGGTGATCAGTACCAAACGGACACCTGCCACATAGATAATTACGGAACTTGCTCCATGGCATTCAAGAGCAATTCGGACTCAAAGGATGGAATCCATCAAGTCAAGGATCAGTACGAAGGAAGCCGCGCCGGCGGCGAGCCCAACGGAGCCATAATTCTGAGTGATCGGTCGAGTAACGACACGGGGAACTGGATTATCAGCGGCTGGCACATTGAGAACTTCAGCATCCCGCAAGTGATGAGTCAGTTGGGTGGCCAAGAGGGGGAAGCTCTAGTCGACAAGATTGGCATCCCAACAGACGGGGTGGGCTGGGTCTCGGTCGAAAACCTCGGCTGCAACTTCCCACCTCACAATGCCTCCAGTACGGAGAATCGCTCTGGTAGTGAGCAGCATAAGATCTATGACTACTCACAGGGCGTAGGGAACGACATCACCTTCAACTGCCACGCGACGCCCGATGCAAGTAACCTGCGAGGAAGCGTCACAGTGAACTTCGTGGACGTTCAGGATCCCTACGACGCGTATAGCACGATCTTCTCCTTCGAATTTCAAGAATTAACCTTGCTGCAATACAATTCGGGAACAACCGCCGACGTCGACCATCCTGGCACCAAGCCCATCGAAGCCGCGATTCAAAGCGATCGGTCGAGTAACGACACGGGGAACTGGATTATCAACGGCTGGCACATTGAGAACTTCAGCGTCGAGCAAGTGATGAGTCAGTTGGGTGGTCAGGAAGGAGAAGCTCTAGTCGACACGATTGGCAGCCCAACGGAAGGTCTGATCGCAATCATTGCTCTCAACAGGGAAACTTCGGAAACGGATCATGCCTCACCCCAGCAGATCGATGGCGAAGCTACCGACAAGGACCACAAAGATTTCACCATGTCACTTGGAGACATTAAGGGTGAAGCCACGGACAACGATGTCTCGCCCCAGGATATCGATGGCGAAGCCACCGACAAGAACCATATTGCGTCTGAAGGCATGAAAGACGCGGCTACAGGCGAATTTACCCAGTGCCATCTAGGTAGCAGTGAGTATGTCCCTGGTGCGCCGGTGTCTGGCGGGCAACCCAACTTGAAGTCGGCAGATGATGTGGGATTCAATCCGCAACCTCAGCCACCGGGCAACGACTGGGTGATCGTTGGTAATCCATCACTACAGGAGCAACCCGGTTCGGATGTGGGATTC
>PBTE01000052.1 GCA_002726515.1 Planctomycetaceae bacterium
ATGCCAAATGATGAGCTGCCGCTTGCCCCCTGCCTCATAGATCATCGGTGGGCAGTAGCCTAGATCCGGACTCTGCAGGGAAGTCCAAATCACCTTACCGGTCATCTTGTCGAAGGCCGTCGTAGTTCCCTTTTCACCACCAACCAGACAGATGAGTTTATCGCCATCCACCAAGGGATGAGCCGCGAATCCCCAGATGGGGACCTTGGCGCCAAAGTCCTTTTTGAAATCCTTCTTCCAAACCAACTTCCCGGTCTTGGCCTTGAAGCAAAATAAATCCCCCATGGCACCGAGCACATAAACCCGGTCACCATCAACCGTGGGCGTGCAGCGCGGTCCAGCGGGATAGCTTATTGCATAAGGGCAATCATACTCGTGTTTCCACAAGAGCTTGCCATCAGCCTCATTCAGGCACAAAACACGCTCAGTGCCCAGCAACTGGCCTCGCGCAAAAGGATTGGATGGATTCCTTACTCCTTTGGAGAGTTGCCTATCCAGCACATACACCCGCCCATCTGCCACCGCAGGCCCCGCATAACCACCACCAATTGACACCTTCCACCGCAATTTCGGAGCGCCATTAAATTTTTTAACGATGCCTTTCTCGCGCCAAACACCATCGCGCTGGGGCCCAAGCCATTGGGGCCAGTCATCGGCCAATATAGAAAACGTAGTAAGAAACAGGAGGCAGAGACGCGCTTGCATCAACAAATTTTGCACTGACTAATTAATTTGAGCAATACCCGATAAACTCAGCTTAACCTTATCAGGGATTGATCGGTTCAGGTCTGACTCCAGGCAGTGCAGGCACATCCGGGCCGGAAACCGAAGAGTTTGGGGCATTGGTCTCGGTATTAGCTGTTGCGTTGGTATCAGCTGCTGTAGATTTAGACGATTCTTTCGATTTTTTGGCTGCAACCAAACGATCCACCACCACCTTTTTAGCCGCCTCCAACGCTAGTTCGGCTGCAAACACTTCGGAAACCAAATCACCTGCCTGCTTGTTCAAGATAGCCAGCTGCCGAGAAATTTCTCGCGTCGGTGGCGAATCTTGCGGCGTGGAGAGTAGCAGATTGCGCGTTTCAATCAGTTTCTTTGTGACGTGAATCTGCGTGGCGTTAAGGTCAGAAAGCTTCTTCTGCGCCCTTCCCACCTCCGTTAAAGGCCGCACCGATGCAGTGGAGTTGCTAGAGTTGCACGCAACGACCAACAAGCCCAGCCCTAGGATGAACGTGGCTACAATCGTCCTCACAGAATCACACTGCCCCAATATTTCACATTAATCAACCCTGTAAGTGCTGTGATCTTGTCACAATCTCGTTTATCAGGTACCGTCTCTCGCATGCCCACTCGGATTGAACGCACCATCACGGTGAGTTGGCAGCATCGGGTTCTGTTCACTCAGAATATTTTTGATGCGGAAAATGCAACGCTTCGCGACACGCTTGTCTCCGGCGAAAAACGTGACCGGCGCAAGGTGTTAATCATACTCGATGAAGCACTCGCTGAGGCACAAACCACGCTGATTCAACAGGTTCAGGCCTATTTCAATATGCACTCTGATGTGCTCAACCTTGTTTCCCCACCCATTGTGATGGAGGGCGGTGAACGCACGAAAAATTCCTACTTTCATGTTTCCGAGGTGCATTCGCAGATTGATCGATATCATATTGACCGGCACTCCTACCTCATCTGCATAGGCGGAGGGGCTTTGCTGGACATGGTGGGGTTGGCAGCAGCCACGGCGCATCGAGGCATCCGGCATGTGCGTATTCCCACCACAACACTTAGCCAAGACGATTCCGGTGTGGGGGTTAAAAATGGCATCAACGCATTTGGCAAAAAGAACTTTATTGGCACCTTTGCCCCGCCCTTTGCGGTAATCAACGATTTCCAGTTGCTCGCCACGCTGGAGCCACGTGACAAGCGCAATGGATTCGTGGAGGCGGTTAAAGTGGCGTGCATTCGGGATGCCGATTTCTTCGACGAGATTGAGCGCGACGCAGATGCACTCCGCAACTTTGAACCGTCCGCAACGCAGCGGCTGATTCATCACTGCGCAGAACTGCACCTAAACCACATCGCGACCAGCGGCGATCCGTTCGAGATGGGCTCGGTTCGGCCGCTGGATTTCGGACACTGGGCGGCGCACAAGCTGGAACAGATTTCAGAATACCGCATCCGCCACGGTGAAGCGGTTGCCATCGGTATTGCGCTCGACTGCGTTTACGCGTGCGACATGGGTTATCTAAATGATACAGACTGTGACCGTATCCTGCGCCTTCTTGAGCGCCTTGGATTTTCGCTCTGGAGCAATGATCTTTTGCAGGAAGATGAGGAGGGCAAACTGGTGGTGATCGAGGGGCTCGAGGAATTCCGAGAACACCTTGGAGGAAGGCTCACAATCACTCTGCTGCAAAACATTGGCGATGGTTTTGAGGTGCATGAAATGAACCTGCCCAAAGTACTCAGTGCCATTCATAAACTGCACGATCGCGCAGAAGGTCATCCCAATTACAAGGTGATTCCTGCCAATGGCTAGCCTGCGCCGAACGGCCATTCTCAATGTCGTTGGCCTCAGTGACCGGCTTATCGGCCCGAGCACGCCCAACATTTGCGCTTATCGGAATGCCGGGAATCAGGCATTTATTGATCCTGCTTTTCCGGCGGTGACCTGCACCGCGCAGAGCAATTATCTCACTGGTCAGACTTCTGGC
Organism: Planctomycetaceae bacterium; assembly: GCA_002726515.1. Lineage (GTDB taxonomy): Bacteria > Planctomycetota > Planctomycetia > Pirellulales > Pirellulaceae. The sequence continues at coordinate 2,718 of PBTE01000052.1, forward strand.
ACCCACGGCGCAGTCGCCAACGGCTGGTATCACCGCGACTTGGCAGAGATTCAATTCTGGAAGCAATCCAACCACCTCGTGCAAGCACCAAAAGTATGGGAAAAGCTCCGAGAGAAACATTCAGATTTCACCTGCGCAAAACTATTCTGGTGGTACAATATGTATTCCAGCGCCAACTGGAGCATCACCCCGCGCCCAATGTATCCGGCCGATGGACGCAAGGTGTTTGACATTCACACACATCCCACCAACGTCCGAGCAGACATCAAATGCGATTTGGGCGAGTTTCCTTTTCCTGGTTTTTGGGGGCCAGCTGCCGGTCGCGACACGCCCCAAGGTTCTGCTGATTGCGCAAGCCGATGGATTGCCGAATCTGCTAAGTGGATTGAGCAGAAACATTCACCGACGCTGTCACTGGTTTATCTGCCGCATCTTGACTACAACCTGCAACGGCTCGGGCCTGAGGCCGGGCCCATCACCACGGACCTGCGCGAGATTGATGACATCGTTGGCGAACTCTTGGAGTTTTATGAACGGAAAGGGGTGCACGTTGTGTTGCTTTCAGAATACGGCATCACGAAAGTAAATCGTGCCATTCATCTCAACCGACTATTCCGCAAACTGGGTTGGCTCATAGTAAAAGAAGAACTTGGACGAGAGCTGCTTGACGCCGGTGCCAGCCGAGCTTTTGCAGTAGTCGATCATCAGGTGGCACACATTTACCTCAACGGCAATGAGGCGGACTCGTTTCGAAGTGAAGTCCAAAAGTTGCTCGAGGGAATTGAGGGCGTGCAATCTGTGATCAATAGCGCGGCAAAAAAGGAACTCGGTGTGGATCACGAACGCTCGGGCGATTTGATCGCTGTGGCGAAGGAGAGTGCGTGGTTCACCTACTATTACTGGCTGGAGGATGCACGCGCTCCGGATTTTGCCCGTACCGTGGACATCCACCGCAAACCAGGCTTTGACCCCGCGGAACTTTTCATCGACCCGCAAATCACCCTTCCCAAACTACGCATCGCGTGTCGGTTGCTGCAAAAGAAACTGGGCTTGCGCATGCTCATGGATGTGACCCCACTTGATTCCACGCTCGTGAAAGGCTCACACGGCTGTCGCCCAATCAATCGCTCGGACTGGCCCATATGTATCGCGCGAGACTTGGGCAAGCTTGAAGGCGATGTTCTTAAATCCACCGACGTATACAGCTTAATCCTGCACACGGTGGGTTAATTATGATTGTGTGTCGCATGTGTTTCCCTACATTTCGCACGTGCGTTTTTCTGCCACATTGTCTCTCGTCGTTATTACCTCAACCCTTTGGGCTGAGAACTGGCCAGGTTGGCGCGGACCACGTGGCGATGGGACCAGCCTTGAAAAAAATATCCCCAGCAAATGGAGCGCCACCGAGAATATCGTCTGGAAAATACCGATTCCCGGCAAGGGCCATGCCTCACCTGTTATCTGGGAAGATCGGGTTTTTGTCGTAACCTGCAATGAGGAAAAACAGGCGCGGCTTCTTTTTTGCATCGACCGCGTCCGTGGCAAGGTGATTTGGAAAAAGCTCGTGGTGAAATCTCCGCTCGAGCGAGTGCATCGCCTCAACAGCCGCGCCTCCAGCACGCCAGCGACTGATGGCAAGTTGGTCTATGTTTCGTTCCTAGACGTAAAGGAAATGGTCGTGGCAGCGTTTGATTTTGAGGGTAGCCGAAAATGGGAAGTGCGCCCGGGTGTATTCTCCAGTGTGCATGGCTACTGCAGTTCACCGGTAATATGGAAGGACAAATTGATTGTGAATGGCGACCACGACGGGCCTTCCTACATCGTGGGGCTCGAACGCAGGACCGGCAAAACGCTCTGGAAAACAAAACGACCCAACCGGACACGCAGTTATTGCGTGCCGACAATTTTCAATCTCAATAACCGAAATCAAATGATTCTTAGCGGCGACAAGTCCGTGGCAAGCTACGATCCGGATACTGGGAAAAACATCTGGTATCTCAATGGACCGACTGACCAGTTTGTAGCGAGCATCGTGCACAACAAGGACGCGGATTTGCTATTCATGACCGGCGGCTTTCCAGCCCATCACATCATGGGGCTAAAACATGATGGTAACGGCATTATCGATAATCAGAAAAAAATTCAGTGGCATCATCGCACGCCCAACTGGGTGAGTTACGTACCTTCACCCATTTCCGAAGGTAATTATTTCCTCATTGTGAATGACCGAGGCTTCGCTAGTTGCTTTGAAGCCAAAAGTGGCAAAAACACTTGGGCCGGCGAAAAACTCGGTCGTGGCGCCCATGCAAGCCTTGTGAGCGCAGAGGGGTTGGTTTATTTCACATTTGATGACGGCACCACTCGCTTGATTCGCCCGGGCAAGGTATTGGACATAGTCACAGAGAATTCTATCGGCGAGAAGGTGTTCGCCAGCCCGGCCATCAGCCAGGGACAGATTTTTATCAAAGGCAATCGTCACCTTTATTGTATTGGGAAATAATATATGGCTCAAAAAATGCTGCAACCAAGATGAATGAATGCTGTAATTGAAGCTTTTCACCTTGAAAAAACGCCGAATTATGGTTAGTTATAATGTGCACAGGTTTAAGATGAAGCCAAGGAAAGTTAGTACCAAGTGGGCTCAAATAGCTTTGAGCGTTGGAATTTTCGGCATAATCGGCCAACTAATTGCTGGCGGGGCTCCCGGTGCCTTGCCGCCCAGCATCTCAACCAATGCTCCAACGACCCCTCCTGCATCAGGTGCGACTGGAGTTAATCCCGTAACCGGTGTGCCCACCCTCCCTCTAGGCGGTCTTACTGGTGGAATAGGCACTTTGCCCCCCCCCATTGGCATTTCGACCAACACGCCCGTAATTATTCCTGGCATTACTCCTCCAAACATTGGGCCGGATGGCCTGCCGATCGAGCCTCCGACAAGCGTTCTACCACCCGACGGAAATGCGAATGTTTCCACCAACGCGGAGCCGGTGATCACTCCTGGGATGATGCGTGAAGCCCTTCGTGTTTTCATTCGCGAAAGCAAAACAATCCAACGCGAAGCACAATCCGGCAACTCCAGGCAACAGCACAATCTCGCCGTTCTTTACACGCTGGGCATCGGTGTGCCATTGGATTTCAAACGCGCTCATTACTGGTTCAACAAGGCAGCACAACAAGGGTTACCGGAATCCCAATTCAATCTGGCAATTGCCTATCAAGGAGGCATGGGAGTCCGTAAGGATATGGTGATCGCGTACAAGTTCTACTCTCTTGCTGCAACGCAGGGCCTTCCGTTTGCCTCCAAGGGGCGCGACCACATTGCACAATACATGAGCCGTATCCAGATCGAAACCGCCCAACGTATGGCTCGCGGCTTTCAACAAGGCATTGAGCGCTGGCAGCAAATGAAGGATCTTGAGAAAGCGGAGCAATCAAATGTAAACCGCATCCTTGGCATTGCTCCAGATCCGAATAATTCCAGAGACAACAACGGAAATTAGTTTCCCGATTCCCTCCAAAGACGGCTCTGTAAGTGAACGGCAGTAAGCTGGCCGATGAGCGTCAGAGCCGAGAGTTGACCCTCTGAAAATTGCGCGTCTTCCACCGTGTCTTCCACGCACAATATCCCCACTTCTTCATCACCGGCCACCAGCGGCACATACAAGCCGGCATTCATCGATAACCGACGAACGGATTCGTTTTTGCTAACCTGTTGCCAAGCGAATGCCTTTCGCATTTCCAGAGCACGATGAGCCAAAGTATCACTGAGAATGGGCTTTAAAGAGGGCACATGTGCCAGCACCTTGATTCGACCTTGGGTCGAATCGATTACAAAAAGCGACGCGCGTTGCACCCCCTCCAGCCATTCTGAAAGTTGATTGACCAACCATTGAGCCAAGGAGATCGAATCCTTTTGGGCATCAAATGCTCCCGGCAAATCGGGCAGTATTTCAAGAAGGGTCGCCGCATCACCACTACGTAAAAACGGCGCGCTCAAGGCGCGCTCTTGTGTGGAGCGAATCCTCCCCATCGGACTTTTTCGGCTAAGGAAAATTTCCTCCAAATCCTCTTGGGATCGATTACCCGGAGCGTGGTAACGGTAGTTGTCCTCCTTGTAAACCGGATACGAATCCATCGCCTGAAAGGCAGTCTCATCACCCGCTTGGGTCACAGGTGCATCCTGTTTCTTTATGGTCGGCTTTGATTTTGCGCTGCCATCTGTCCAAAAATGAAGAACGATCGAACCGATTTGAACCTGATCATCTGGACGGACAACACATGCACCGTCAATCTGAGCGCCGTTTACCCGTGTACCATGAGTACTGCCCAGATCCTCCACCCAACAAATTCCACGGGTTTGCCATGCGCGCGCGTGAGTACGTGATACCTGCAAATCCGCACTGAGATCCAAGCTGATTTCCGTCTCGGGATGCTTACGGCCAATGAGTATTTCGCCACGAGCAAACGATTGCACCTCCGTAGAGCCATCTATTGAGATTTCCACATGAATAGTGTTGCCCACTGGTCCACTTTCCGGTTCCGGCTTAGGCCGCTCAACCTTGGCTGACGCTTCAATTTTCTCACCTGGTGGGGCTATCGGCTTTGGTCGGGGACGCGTTCGCCGCGAACGCCCTTTTTTCGGACGGCCCCTAGGAGTGCCACTTTGCCGTCCCGCCAGTTTTGTCGCCCGAATGGTCAAGTGTGTGTCGCCAACGGTTACTTCGTCACTCGGTTCCAGAGCCAACGCCTCAGTGATCGCATTTCCATTTAAGAGAGTCCCACCGCTACTGCCCAAATCCTCAATCATCACAGTACTCCCATCGATCCACACACGCGCATGCACGCGCGAAACTAAATCATCCGGGGTCAGATCCAGCCCAACCTCACGCTTTTCATTACGCCGACCTATCACGACTTCAGTTTTATCCAAAACCAAATCGCGCACCTCGCCGTCTTGTCTGATTTCAAACTCCAGCATTCGCCAACAGATTGGCGAGCGAACTGCCTCGACGTCAATCCTCTTCAGCAAATCAGCTTGAGCAAAAGTCATTTTCTTATACATTGAGGCACCTTTTGATGGCATGCCCTCAATATCCAAAGTAATTATCCAACGCCAAGATGGCGAGATAGTGGCACAGTTTTCACTCGGCCAGGGTGAACACAGTGTCGGTCGCGACACTGCGAATGCTGTGCACACGCAAAGCGATTATCTCTCGCGACATCACGC
>PBTE01000053.1 GCA_002726515.1 Planctomycetaceae bacterium
AGGCTCCGCGGAAAGTGGCGGCTTGCCGGGAGTTCCGGCCCAGCGAAAGCGGCTACCTGCATTCCTTGAACACCGAGGCATTGGGGTGGGCCGTCATTGAACTGGGCGGGGGGCGAAAACTCAAAAAAGACCGCATCGACCACTCGGTCGGCCTGCAGATGCTCGCTCGGATCGGTGATCCGGTCAGCAGCACCCGGCCATTGATGAAGATTTACGCCAGCCAGTCGAAGGCAGATGACATCCGGCCCCTGCTGGCCGAAGCGATCAAGATCAGCCTCACGCCACCCACTCCGCCAGAACTTTTTCACGACAGGATTACCGGATCATGAGTCAAGATACGGCGTTGATTTCTGCCGCCTGCGAAGCGCGCCAGCACGCATTCGCTCCCTACTCCCAGTATCGAGTGGGAGCTGCAGTCCGCACCTCGCAGGGTCATATCTACCGGGGCTGCAACGTGGAGAATAAGTCGTACAGCCTGACCATCTGTGCCGAACGCGCTGCGGTATTCAATGCAATTCAAGCGGGCGAACAGGATTTTGAAGCGATGGCCATCGCCACCGAAGACGGCGCCGCGCCCTGTGGTGCCTGCCGGCAGGTACTGGCCGAGTTTGCACCCGAGTTGTCCATCCTGGTTGTGACGGCCCAAACTCCACCCACCTCCACAAAGACGAGTTTAAAACTTCTGTTCCCCGACCATTTCTAGGCCGGAGGCGAAAAGACAGGCAGGCTGCGTCCACACACATCAGACATTCCACTAGCCGGCCCCACGCTCTCCATCCAACGGGTGGTCGTTGATCTCGTTCTCCTCCAGGGCTGCCAGGTAGGGCAGGTGCCGGTAGGCGTCCTCGTAATCCAGGCCGTAACCGACAACAAATTTATCGGGAATGCTGAAGCCCACAAAATCGGGGTCATGTTTCACCTGCTGACGACCCTCTTTGCGAAACAGGACGAGCGAGCGGATTGAACGGGGTTGCAGTTCACGCATTTTCGCCACGACCTCGACCAGCGTATGCCCCGTGTCAAAAATGTCATCGACCAACAGCACGTCACGGTCCTTGATGTCGGGCATGAGATCGGAGTTGATGATCAATTCCCCCCGTTCGGTCGTCGCGCCATGATAACTACGTGCCTGCACGACCCCCACGCGCAAGGGCAAGTTCAGTTCCCGGATCAGATCTGCCAGGAGCACCACGCTACCGGTCAGTATTCCTACGATGGTCAGGGGACGACCTGCGTAAGAGTCGCCAATTTCATGCGCCAGGCGCTGTACTCCTTCACGAAGCTGATCTTCCGTCAACAGTCTCTTCACCGACGCTACTCCCTTGCCGTTACAACAGAATACCGGCCACACAGGCCGTCATGAATGCCGCCAGGGTGCCACCCAACATGGCCCGCAATCCTAAACGCGCCAGGTCGGTGCTTCGTTCAGGTGCGATTCCACCAATGCCACCCAGCTGAATTCCAATGCTGCCGAAGTTGGCAAAACCACACAACGCATAGGTCAGGATCAATACCGTGCGTTCACTCAGCTGCACCGTGGAGTCGGGACTCATCCACGCGCTCAGTTTTTGATAAGCGATGAGCTCATTGGCAGCCATTTTCAGACCCAGCAGTTCTCCCGCATAAAAACAGTCACCGCGTTCAATTCCCATCAACCAGGCAAAAGGACTGAAAGCAGTTCCGAGGATCGCGGCCAGGGACCATTGCTGGTCACCCTTCCAACCGAAACACCCACCCAACCAGCCCACGGCAGCATCGAACATGGCCAGCAAGGCAATGAATGCAATCAGCATGGCTGCTACGTTGATCGCAAGCTTCATACCATCGGCTGCCCCCACGGCGGCGGCGTCGATCACGTTGGATGTCTTGCGCTCGACCAGAAAATTCACACTTCCCAACGTTTTCGGTTCTCCGGTTTCCGGAACCATGACCTTGGCAATCAGAAGCGCGGCAGGAGCCGAGATGACCGATGCGGCCAGTAGGTGGCCCGCATCCATACCAAAACTCACGTACAACGCCAGCACGCCACCCGCAATGGTCGCAAACCCACCCACCATCACGGACATCAGCTCGGATCGTGTCATCATGTTCACATACGGACGAATCACCAGGGGTGCTTCCGTTTGCCCCACGAAAACATTTGCTGCCGCGGCAAGACTTTCGGCGCCCGAGGTGCGGAGGGTTTTCTGCATCGTCCAGGCAAATGCCTTGACAATCCACTGCATCAGGCCCACGTGGTACAAAATAGACATCAAGGATGAAAAAAAGATGATCGTAGGGAGCACACCGAATGCAATCGTCCGGACCAATGTGTAACGTGGTGGTAATTCAGAATTGCCCTGCTGACCGGCGACCCCGAAGACCAGTAGCGTCCCTTCTTCGACATGGGCGAGCAACTGCGTAAAAAAATGGCTGGCAAGCTGCAGGGTCTCCTTGCCCACTGTTGTGTAAAACAGTGGAACGGCCAGCAGGAACTGCAACGCGACGCCACCAACAACCACCCTCCAGCTGACACGCGTTTTATGACTGCTCAACAACCAGGCCAGCCCGATCATGGCCAGCAGTCCGAAACAACTGATGCAGCGTTCCATGAAGTCCCCTTCCCGGTTCGATCCATAAATGATCGATTATTTGAGTCACTACCGTAACAGATTCAGACAACCAATGCGATAACTCCCGGGCAACCATTCCAACCCGACACCCCGCTTCTATCACGACGCTGTGAACTGCTGCGGCGCAATCACCCCGGAACTGTTCCCGGAAAATAGAAACCGGATCCACCGACAGGTTCAACTCGCGAGATTGGCCAGGTACTTGCGCGAACGGTTGATCTCCCTGGTCACTGCGCTGGTCGATTCGAGAATGGGAATTCCACGCGGAACCGGGTGCATGAAGATCTCGGTCCAACCGGTGTAACGAGTCTCCCGCAAAGCGTCCAACAGTGGCAGGAAATCGAGCCTCCCGCGTCCCGGCAGTTGCAACAGTTCCTGTTCTTTCGGCAGTTTTTTATGGCACCCCATCCCGTACTGCCAGGCATAGAACATCGCAATCCCCCCCTCGAGACTCCGGATCAAATCGCCCAGCAGTTTTTCGTCCTGCGGCAAATGATAGGGAGCAAAAGCGATCGCCAGATTCTCCGACGTCCTCAATTCAACGAGCCATTTCATAGCGTCGGGGGACTCCATGAGATTATCGCCGTGATTCTCGATCGCAATGGTGACGCCGGTCTCTTCAGCTACCGCCAAATGCGGCTTCATCTTTTCAACAAACACGGCCACGGCCGCCTTGAGTTCAGCCCCCTGAAGCCCCCGGGGACCGTGTCCGCCGGAGACCATCGTGTGGCAGCCAAGGCGTTGTGCCAGACGCATTTCGTCCTGCAAGCCAAAGGGGCCCAGCTTGTACTGGGTAATACACCCAAGCGTCACCCCATGGTGCGCGAGCAAATCTGCGAAATTCCGTTCTCCCATTGCATCAAGCTGCTCACGTTGGTTGCCGTGGACCTTGGGCCAAATGTCCAGAGCCACGGCACCGATCTGCCTCACCTGCGGCACAATCTCTGCCAGACCCGTGTAGCCGTACATGCACGACCCCAGGATGTACCTGGGTTGATAGGAATGGGCCGCAGACCCGCTATGCGCCAGGGGAGAGACCAGGAGGGCGGATCCGAGTGTGGCTGTCGTGGACAGGAAATCCCGGCGAGGGCGAAGCGAGTCATTGTCTCGGGGGTGGTTCATGTGAGAGGCTCTGAAAACAGTGTGCAGGAAGGGAACAGTGCTGGATACCCTACAGAACGATTGTGCCCGGCGGAAGCACTTCCTGCATGCTTTCGCAACCCGCGGGTTCCTCCTTATCTCGCGCCGATGGTACCGAGCCCGGGGTGGCGTTCACTGGCACGACAGTTTTCATCATCCGACAGCAGTCCCTTTCTTGTGGATTGCCACAGTTATGCACCAACAGGACCCGGAATTGAACATCGGGTGACCGGCCTTCTTACGCCACACAGGCAAAGCAAACAGAACGAGCAACGCAAGGGAAAATGGTCCCGTGTTTCGCCTCACCGGAAGCAGAACCTGGACCCCAGGAGCGATTCAGCGTTTCAAGCCGACCGGGCGGGGCAGGGCGGTGGGCGCAGCGTCGAAAAGAATAATTCTTCAGAATTCTTCCCCGACGGCGCAGAACGGAAGATATCCTCTGGTACAATAAGCGGAGTTTGACGCCTCTGCCGGCGGTAGAAATTCAACCCTGTACAGGACCTCTTCGGCAAACAGGGTCCACTGATTCTCTCTATGTCCAGACTCACGTAACGGGAAAACAAATGACACGTTGCCTGCATGCCAAGGTTGCCTGGACCGTTACCTGGATCTTCATTGCCGTACGGACTGCAGTTGCCGCACCAACGGTGATTGACAATTTTGAAGCAGGGGCGTTCAGCCTGGGACCGTCCATGACAAGTCTTACCGCGACACAAACCGGACTCGGAACCAACACCTTCGGCGGTCAGCGCGTCGTGACCATTAACCCGTCTGCGTCAAGTAACGACGAACTGTCGGTGAACCTCACCCTGACAGCAGACGATGACGCAGCGTTCGTCAAGTTTGACGATTCCGCGGGAACTACATCATCCCTGAGCTATGTGGTTTTCGAGTATAACCTCGGTGGTCAGGACATTGTCGATGGCGACCAGAACGCTTTTGAGGTGACGATCTCTCAAGCCTACCCCGGAGATGCCGGGTCAATCACTATGACCAACGGGTGCTGCAGTCATACGCCGGGCCAAAACATTCTCAAGAAAGGCACTTTCACGTTCCCCTTTGACTCCTTCAGTAACAATCCAGATTTCACCCAAGTGAACGGACTCAGTCTTTCCCTCACCCCACAAAACTGGCCCGCGGGTTGGGCGACTCCGGTAAAATACAAGATTTCGGACATACGGACTGTCGGCCCCAGTGGCCCGTCGTGTGATTTCAACGGCGATGCGTCCTGCAACGTGGCAGACATTGACGACCTGTTCGGGCAGGGAAATCTGTTGGCTGGTGTCAGCGGCAGCGGGTCCGACTATGATCTGACCGGTGACGGCACGCTCAATGGCAATGACATCGCTGCCTGGCTCGCCGGTGCGGCCACCGAGAACGGACACCCTTCGGCCTACCTCGCCGCTGACAAGGATCTCGACCGGGACGTTGACTTGACCGACTATAACGTACTGACGGCCAATTTCAGTCCAGCTGGTTCTGCCGGTCTTTTCAGCACGGGTGATGGAGACGGCGACGGCGATGTGGACCTGAGCGATTACAACACGCTGGCCAGCAATTTTTCACCCATCGGATACGGCACCACAGCTGAGGTGCCCGAACCGGTGTCGGTCGTCCTGGTTGCAATCGGAACGGTCATCGCCCTGGGTCGTCCACGGCGCGCGACGCGAATCACAGGAGCTTGCCAGTGTCGTTTCACGGCCACCCAATTCCTTCAATCCAACTCCGCGACTTCTGACCAGGTCGGGCGCCTGCGGTCGCCGTACTGACGGTCATCGACCTGCTGTACTTGATCACCAGCGGCGGCACCCTGGGAACACGCAATTGAAAGATTGAAACCCTAACCCTCACCGCAATAGCACCTTGCAAGCAAGTGCGACAGACCGCCAGTCACATAAGGGAACTTGAAATGGCAACACGCGGAAAGCAAACTCAGCTGACAAATCCTCTACTTGACCGATCCCGTGCGGTTTATCGACGCACGTTTCGCAACGCACGGGCGCTGCGGTTTTGGCGTGTGGGCGGAGTGCCTCTGCTGGCCGCCGGAGTGCTGGGCCTGGCCGTCGAACTGACGGTTCTCCGGACACCGGCGTTGGCGGTACCACTCTCCGGCTCTTTCAACCTGGCCGACTTAGGGAACACCGTGGCGGGGGCCACCATCAGCGGAGTTGCTGATAGTGACTTGACCGGCCTTGCCGTCTCCGGTGCGGGCGACGTCAACGGCGACGGGGTAGACGATTTCCTGGTCGGGTCATACGGCGCGGATGCCAGTGGCACCAACCGGGGCGAGAGCTACCTGGTCTACGGCCAGGGGGGCGGCAACCCGCTCTCCGGCTCGCTCGATCTGCTTGATCTGGGAAACACGCTGGCGGGGGCCACCTTCCAAGGGATCGCCAACGACGATCAGGCCGGCCGTTCCGTCTCCGGTGCGGGTGATGTCAACGGCGACGGACTGGCCGATCTCTTGATCGGGGCATGGGGCGGGAATGGGACCGGCAGCGACCGGGGCGAGAGCTACCTGGTCTACGGCCAGGGCGGTGGCAGCCAGCTTTCGGGCACTGTCAACCTGGCAGACGTGGGTGGCGCGGTGGCCGGCGCCACCTTTAACGGCGCTGCTGACAGCCACCAGTCCGGCTACTCCGTTTCGGGCGCGGGCGATGTCAACGGCGACGGGCGCGCCGATCTCTTGATCGCAGGATTCGGTATGACCCAGGGCTACCTGGTCTACGGCCAGCCGAACAACAATCCACTCTCCGGTTCGCTGGAACTGCACAACGTGGGGGCCGAAGTGGCCGGGGCTATCTTCAACGGGATTAACGGTGAGCTATCCGTCTCCGGAGCGGGCGATGTCAACGGCGACGGGGTCGGTGATATATTGTTCGGGTCAGGCCGTGTGGATAGCAACCGGGGTCAGAACTACCTGGTCTACGGGCAGGGGGGCGGCAGTCCGATCTCGGGCACCGTCAACCTGGCTGACGTGGGTGGCGCGGTAGCTGGAGCCACCTTCGACGGGAATGTGGAAAATGGGTTTGCCGGCTTGTCCGTCTCCGGCGGAGGCGATGTCAACGGCGACGGGATGGACGACCTCTTGATCGGCGCAATGTACGCCAACGGCCATGGCGAGACCTACCTGGTTTACGGCCAGCCGACCAGCAACCCACTCTCCGGTTCGCTGGACCTGGGTGACTTGGGAGGCGCGCTGGAGGGGGCCACCTTCACAGGCGTGTTGAACGGTGACCACGCCGGCAGCGGCCTGGCGATCGCGGGGGATGTCAATGGCGACGGGCGGGACGATATTGTGATCGGGGCATGGCACGCGCCGGGTGGCTCGCCCCGGGGCGAGAGCTACCTGGTCTACGGCCAAGGAGGCAGCGACCTGCTCTCAGGCTCACTGGACCTGGCCGACGTGGGAGGCACGCTGGCGGGAGCCACCTTCGAGGGGGTTGCCGGCCTTGGCCGTTCCGGTCGTGCCATCTCGGGCGCGGGCGATGTCAACGCCGACGGGGTGGCCGATTTCTTGATCGGGGCGTTCACTGCAGATGGGGCTGGCACCGCCCGGGGCGAAGCTTACCTGGTCTACGGCCAGGCTGGCCAGCCCGCTTGCGACTTCACCGGTGATGCATCCTGCGACGTGGCGGACATTGACGACCTGTTCGGTCAGGGCGATCTGGTGGCGGGTGTCAGCGGCAGCGGGTCCGACTATGATCTCACGGGTGACGGCACGCTCAATGGCAACGATATCGCTGCCTGGCTCGCCGGTGCGGCCACCAAGAACGGACACCCTTCGGCCTACCTCGCCGCTGACAAGGATCTCGACCGGGACGTTGACCTGACCGACTATAACGTACTGACGGCCAATTTCAGTCCAGCAGGTTCCGCCGGTCTTTTCAGCACGGGTGATGGAGACGGGGACGGCGATGTGGACCTGAGCGACTACAACACGCTGGCCAGCAACTTTTCACCCATCGGATACGGCACCACAGCTGAGGTGCCCGAACCATCTTCGCTGGTATTCTGTTTGCTCGGTCTGGCCGAAGTGACGGGAGTTTTCATTGTGCGTAGGCGCTGACTCTGCGTTCGCCTTAAAACCGATGCCGCAAGGCACATCACTCAATCTTTTTCCGTTGCATCGCGCAGGCTGACTTTGCCAAATGACAAGGGATGAGCAGATGTGCAGCAAGCACCAGCAGCGGCCGACCGGATGGCAACCCGGCGGCGGAGAAATCCACTGTGCCTTGAGCAGGAGGATTCGCTCCCGGCATCTGGGTTGCCGTTGAACTGAAACGGAAATTCCGGCGGTAGCTGCAGGTTGCCCGATGTGGCAGTAAACTTTTTGTTTTCCCGCCTGGTGCGTCAACCCAAAGGAAAACCGGTCGCAGGTGGTTGTTGAATCCTGTTCGTGGTTCGCAAAGCGGACAAACAACAGCCAGGTTCTCCTGGCAGGATGGCGGAAACGGTTGTAGCCGCTGCCCGAGTTCGGTTAAAATTGCACAACCCGGTTCCAACAGCAACCGTCCAAATGCCGTTCTTTTTGAAATCCCCCGCAAGTGACCCATGATCCGCTCCGCTCAGCCCGCCGATACGTCAACCATTTGCGAACTGGTCCGCGAATTGGCCGAATACGAACAACTCACCCATCAAGTGGTTCTCGAGGAACAACAGGTCGGTGAACATCTTTTTGGAGCAGAACCCTGTGCCGAAGCCATCCTGGCGGAGGAGGAAGGCAAAGTCGTCGGATTTGCTCTTTTCTTCCGCAACTACTCAACGTTTTTGGGCCGACCGGGCATTTACCTCGAAGACCTGTATGTCAAACCTGAACATCGTGGTGCCGGCCATGGCCGGGCGCTGCTGGCCGAGGTGGCCAGGTTGGCCGTGCAACGAGGTTGCGGACGGCTTGAATGGGCCGTTCTCAATTGGAACAAACCCTCGATCGAGTTTTACAACAAGTTGGGAGGAGAGGCGTTGAGCGGGTGGACCACGTATCGTCTTACCGGAGAGGCGCTCCTGAACCTGGGGCAACCGGAACGGTCCTGAGTTGCAGCGAATGGGCCATTGCGTCTGCGATCCCTGACCGACTCCCCGAAATCCTTTCGACTGAACCCCTCGTTAGTCAACCTCTAAGAGACCGAACCAGCATTTGACAGGAAGCAATCCCCGGCGCTATACTACCGTCGAACAGTGCCAGGGCAGCCTCGAACATCTCCACCTCCGTCGGTCGTCATACATGGTCACGTTTTTCTTTGCCGGTTTAGTTCTCTACCTGGTCCTGCGCGTCTTGTTGACCAGTTTGTACATCATCCGGCCTGATCAGCGTGGCGTTCGCACCACCTTTGGTCGAGCTGACCGGTTGGAAAACAAAACGCTCGACAGGTCAGAGGAGACTCCGCTCTCCGGCAACGAAGGCGATCGTTACCAATACCCCCGGGTCCAGGTCATTCGGCCCGGCGGACCCTACTTTAAATGGCCATGGCAAGCAATCCACAAAATCAGTGTCGCTACCCAGGCGGTCGATTTGGTTTGGGATCCTACCAAGCACCAGTCGACAATCGAAGCGGTGACCAAAGACAACTTGACCACTGGTGTCAATGGACAGATTCGGTTTCGAGTCTGCGAAAATAATCTGTATGCCTATCTCTTCGGAGTTGAGAGTCCTCTGGAACACGTGATGGGATTTTTCATTGCCGTCCTTCGCGAACGAATTGCGAATTTTTCTGACCCTAACCGCCCGGTCCCGTCAACAGAAGACCAGGGGGCGGACCTGCGGAATGAGTCTGGAAGCGACCTCACCGAAGGCATCTCCATCAACGACTTGAGGAAAAACCTTCCCACTCTGAATCAATACATGGAACAACAATGTGCGTCCACGCGCGGCAGATACGGCGTGGAACTCGACGCGGCCCTGATTACAACGATCGATCCACCCTCCGAAGTCGATCATGCCCTGTCTGCGATCAATAGCACACGGAACCAAGTTGCCGCTGACATCAGTACCGCACGCGCCGATGCGGAACAGCAGATCACGATGAGTGTCCGGGCTGTGGAGATCGCCCGAAACAACGCACAGGCTGAAGTGGCTCCTTTGTTGGAGCTTGCCAACACATTGACTGTCATCAAGACCGAGGGCGGCCCGGGATCCCTCGCAACCTATTTGCGAAACATGCGGATTCCG
Source organism: Planctomycetaceae bacterium (assembly GCA_002726515.1). Classification (GTDB taxonomy): domain Bacteria; phylum Planctomycetota; class Planctomycetia; order Pirellulales; family Pirellulaceae. The sequence goes on from PBTE01000053.1 coordinate 9,922, forward strand.
CTGCTGGCTCGTGCGAAACGTATCGTCCAAACATCCGCTACACGCTGAGAAGACCAAACGAGGAAACAAGAATGATCCCTGACGTCATTTTCAGCATCCTGGCGGGTATCCTCGGCCTGTTAATCGTGCCCTTCGCGCTGGCAATCTGCCGCGGATTAGGGATTTTCACGATTGTCAATGAATGCGAGACACAAGTCTTTACACTTTTCGGAAAAGTCCTCGGAACGATGGACCAACCCGGACTGAAACTCCCCATCCTGGATTTCGGCCCTCGTGCCTTATTGATTCCGTTCTTCGGAAAGAAACACACCGTCAGCACCGGACTCAAACAGCACTATCTCCGCAGTCAAATGGTTAATTCCGAGGAAGGCACGCCGATGGGGGTCGGAATCTGGTACGAAATGCAAGTCAGCGACCCGGTCTCTTATTTATTTAACAACGCCGATCCCGAAGGATCTCTGCAAGCTAACGTGACGAGTTCAACCATTTCCACACTCAGTAATCTGGAAATGGAAAAAATGCTCGAAGACCGGCATAGCCTGAGTCGCGTCGTGCGCGAAACCGTCTCTCCTTTGTCCGAGAAATGGGGGTATCAACTGGGATCGGCCTACATCAGGAAGGTCTACTTTACCGATCAACAGATGGTACAAAATATCACCGAGAAGGTCGTGAAACGTCTGGTCCAGGTGACCAGCGCGATGAAACAGGACGGTGAAAACCGTGTTGGCCTGATCCGCAGTGAAACTGCCAACAAGGTCTCGCGCCAGCTGGCCGAAGCGGATGCCGTCCGGCCAGCCGTCGTGGGAAACGCACTGAACGAAATTGCGGGAGAAGACCCGGAGATTCTCGGCGCGGTTCTCGATGTAATTGAAACCAACACACTTCTTCAATCGCAAGCCTCGATCGAACTCGTACCGGGTGGCTCCACGGTACTGGTTGAGTTAGGTGAGAGGTAAGTTGCCCGGCTGAAAGAAAAACAGGCCCCGGGCCGGGAACTGCCCCGGGTCCTTGCTGCAGGGGTAGTCCGGACCGTTACAGTCCCGGCGTGTTGAAGATCCTGTCTCCGGCATCTCCCAATCCGGGAACAATGAACTTTTGTTCGTTCAACGTATCGTCCACTGCACAGACGTAAATTTGTGTCTCCGGAAAATTTGACTCCACCTCGGTAATACCTTCACGAGAGGCAATCACCGACAACAACTTCACGGATTTGACGCCCGAATTCCTCAAGGTGGCTAAGGCGATACCTGCCGAACCACCGGTTGCGAGCATCGGATCAAGAATCAGCGCGACATCGACGGGTATCGTGTCGGAGATTTTGCTGTAATATTCAACGGGCTGGGCTGTCTCTTCGTCTCGGTAAAGCCCCAGGTGCCAGACTTCGGCAGCGGGCAACAGATGGAGAAGTGGATCCACCATGCCCAGCCCGGCACGCAAAATTGGGATCAAACCGACCCGTTGACCTAACCGATGACCCGTGGTGACCGCCAGGGGTGTTTCCACTTGAATCGGATCGACCACCAGATCCCTGGTGGCTTCATAAGCCAATAAAACCGCCAGGCGTTGAATCAGCAGGCGAAACTCTGCAGGACCGGTTGAAGCATCGCGTAAAACGGCCAAATGACTTTGAATCAAGGGATGATGCACCTCGAACAAACCACTGGTACGCTCGCCGGTTTTCGGATCACCTGTCGGGGCCGCGCCATCTTCGGGTTGGACCATTGGATGCCAATTTTCCTTTCCAGGCGACAATTCGTTGCTGAGGTGGCGTCATCCGCCATTGGCCTGGCAGTGGTGCCGGTGATTTTGATTGCAATCTGCACAGGAGAAACCCGCCTCTTACGGGCCGAACCAGTTCAATTACGTGTCGCCACCTTCAATGTTGCCCTGCACCGGCCCCGTGCGGGTGAACTGATTCACGAATTGGAATCTGGTAATTGCCTGAAGGCGAAAAAACTGGCTGAAATCATCCAGTCCATTCGCCCGCACGTCATTCTGATCAATGAACTCGACTATGACCAGCAGTGCAAAGCGGCCCGACTGTTCAACCAGAAATATCTTGCAGTAAGTCAAAACGGCCACAAGCCCCTGGTTTTCCCTTATTTCCACGCCGGGCCCGTCAATACCGGAGTCCCCTCGACGGTCGACCTCAACAAGGACGGTGTCACGGAAGGCCCGGCGGATGCTTTTGGATACGGAATGTTTCCCGGCCAGTACGGAATGACCCTGTTTGCAATGTTTCCGATCCAGCAAGCCCGAATCCGGACCTTCCAAACGTTCCTCTGGAAAGACATGCCCGGCGCCTTGCTTCCCATCGACCCAAAGACAGGCCAGCCTTATTACAGTTCGCGCGATCTGGCGGTGCTAAGACTCTCTTCCAAGGGCCACTGGGACATTCCGCTCCAGATAGGACGGAACGTCCTCCATGTTCTTGCCAGTCATCCCACGCCGCCCGTCTTCGACGGCCCGGAAGATCGCAATGGCAGTCGCAATCATGATGAGATACGCTTCTGGGCGGACTATGTCCTTCCGGACAGGAGCCAATACATTTATGACGACCAGGGCGTCTGCGGAGGTTTGGCGGCAGGCAGCCATTTCGTTGTCCTGGGCGATCTGAACGCAGATCCCCAGGATGGTGCCAGTCGAAATCGTGCCGTTTGCCAGCTAACCGAACATCCTGCGTTCAACCACAAGTTGACCCCCCGCAGCGAAGGTGCCGCACAGCAGGCGGTTCTCCAAGGAGGAGTCAACCACAAACACCGGGGGGACGCGGCCAGTGACACCTGTGACTTTTCAGAGCAGGGGCCCGGCAATTTACGAGTCGATTATGTGCTGCCCTCCAACAACCTGAGTCCACGCCAGGCAGGAGTCTATTGGCCCCGCACGAATGAGCCAGGCTTTCACTTGATCGACGCTTCGGATCATCGGCTGGTTTGGGTCGACATCGAAGTCAGTTGTCCTCACAAGTCCCCGTCCCATTGAGCACCCCCGCGCCGGTGACCCTGACGTGCAACTTGATTGTTGAGCGGATCACGCGGTTTCACGCGCAGGAACTGATCCCCGAAACCCTGCGACTGGCCGCCACCTCCGTCGTTTTCCGCCGGCCGGCAGGAGATTTTCTGATCGCCTAATTGCCCGACGATATGTCCCAGGCGAGGGAACGCTCCACTGCCCTTTGCCACATGGCGTAGCGCTGCTCACAATCGGCCCGGTCAGTGGGCTGAAATGTCTTGTCCAGGACCCAGTTGGCGGTCACATCCTGCAGGTCCTCCCAGTAGCCGACTGCCAACCCGGCCAAATAGGCCGCCCCTAAAGCCGTCGTTTCGGCAACCGTAGGACGGCTGATCGTCGATCCCAAAAGATCGGCCTGGAACTGCATCAAATCGTCGTTCACGCAGGCCCCTCCGTCGACCTTCAAATTGGACAACTCGGTCCGGGCATCCTTTTGCATCGCCTCGATGAGGTCCCGGGTCTGAAACGCCATGGATTCGACGGCCGCCCGGGCCAAATGCCCCGCTTGCGTCCCGCGCGTCAGCCCCACCATCATGCCCCGTGCCTGTGGATCCCAGTGCGGCGCACCCAGGCCAACAAATGCCGGAACCAGATAAACGCCACCAGCATCCGGAACGCTTGCCGCCAGTTCCTCCACTTCGGAGGAAGTCTGAATCAGCCCCAGCCCATCCCGTAACCATTGGACCACCGCCCCCGCGACAAACACGGACCCTTCCAGGCAATAGGTGATCTGATCACCGATTCCCCAGCCAATGGTCGTCAACAGTCGATTCTCTGATCGCATGGGACGCTGCCCGGTGTTCATCAATAAAAAAGCGCCCGTTCCGTAGGTGCTCTTGGCGCTGCCCGGTTCAAAACACGCCTGGCCGAACGTCGCGGCCTGTTGATCTCCGGCTACGCCGGCGATCGGGATTGGCGCGTCGAAGAATCCGGGCTCGCTCTCACCGAACGCTGTCGTGCTCGATGGCAACACCCGTGGCAACATGGCCCGGGGAATTCCGAGAATTTCTAAAAGTTCTTCGTCCCACTCAAGCGTGTGAATGTTATAGATCAGCGTGCGACTGGCGTTGCTGTAGTCGGTTGCATGGACTTTTCCTCCGGTCAACTTCCAGATCAGGTACGAGTCGACCGTCCCGAACAACACCTCGCCTCGCTCGGCTCTGGCATGCAGGCCCGGATGTTTCTCCAGCAGATACTTGATCTTTGTCCCGGAAAAATAGGGGTCAAGTAAAAGGCCGGTCTTCTCGGAAAACAACTCGGTCAGACCGTCCGACTGAAGGCGTGTGCAGATCCCGCTACTAACCCGACTCTGCCAGACAACGGCGTGATCCACAGGACGGCCTGTCACTCGATCCCAGAGAACGGTGGTCTCGCGCTGATTGGCAATTCCCAACGCGGCGATATCACGGGCCGTTAACCCTGCTTTCGCAAGAGCTTGACGGGCAACGGACAACTGCGAATCCCAGATTTCCTCCGCGTCGTGTTCAACATGCCCTGCCTGGGGCAAAATCTGATTGAACTCCTGTTGCGATTCCGAAACCACTCGCCCATCGTGGCCGAAAACAATGGCTCGACTCGATGTGGTTCCCTGATCCAGAGAAAGTATGTATTGCGTCATTTGAGTGTCTAGTTGTGAGTGAGTGATGTTGATTTAGAGCACGTTTCACGACCCGTTTCAGCGCGGCCCGACGACTCGCCTTCAGTCGGTCAAACTCCTGAGCCATAATCCATAACGCTTGAACCCTGTGATGCAGGACTCAACTTCAGAAGAAACTGCTTCCTGCGAAATCACTCCTTCTGCCGCCATCAGTTTTGCCAACTCCCTGAGACACTCGACGGTTAACGGAGATTCGTGTAACAGCATCAAACGACGTTCCACAAGATCGCTGAGGAATGTGACAAATTCATTTCGAATGATCCAGCGAACCAGGGGCACGGGAAGAACACCAGCGGCAGTTTGAATGTACCCGGACCCGTAGGACCGGTCATGCATACACTCCCGTAACACCGCCTGGGTACGCGATCCGATCAGATTCCAAATCGGCTGCAATTGTTCACGCGTCATGTCGCAGGCGACAGCCTCCTGCTTCAACCGTGAAGAGAGAGCATAGGAACCGACCGGATAGTCGGCGCCTCCGGGAACCTCCCGTTGGGCCGAACTGTTGGTCACCTCCAATCCCAACGGTTCCAACACCTTGGCCGTCACCTCTTCGGCCAGGGAACGGCAGGTGGTCAATTTTCCGCCAATCACAGAAAAAAAGGGAAGGGGAGCCTGGGGATGCTGCTCGATAAAATGGCGACGGGTGGTCGACGGGGAACTCCCGTCCTCCACGTAGGGCAGCGGCCGCACACCACAATAGTACAACTCCACGTCTTCTCGTCCGATGTCAATGTCACCGAGAATTTGTTTGGTTGCTCTGAGCAAATATTCAATCTCTTTTTCGGACGTACTGACTTGAGCCGGGTCTCCGTCGAACGGAATGTCGGTGGTACCAATCAACGTTGCATCGCTGAAGGGCAGCAAAAAGACCGGGCGCCCATCTTCTGCTTCCGCATAAATTCCCTGACCTTTCAGTAGGGCCCGCATCACCGGGTGCCGCGTGACCAGATGACTGCCTTTGGTCCCTCCGATCAACCTGCGAGATTCTATTTGCAATTGGCCCAATGTCAGGTCGACCCAGGATCCGGTCGCGTTGACAACCGCAGAGAGCTTACACGCCGCCAGCGGGTGGGCATCTTCAACTGCCGCCTGGCCTCGTTGCTGCCGACATGCCGGAATCAGTTCAAGGGAGTCCCCATCCAGACGGGCCTTGCAGTAATTCCACAACCTGAACTCAATCCCGTTCTCGACAGCCAACTGGCGTGCATCTTCGATAAACGCCAGCACCAGACGTTCCGGATAGCGGACCTGAGCGTCTTCATAAGAACACAGCGTTCGATATCGCTGCCTGTTCACACTTGGAATCTCAAGGTCGTCCTCAGCGTCCTCCACAGCGTGGACCTTTCGTTTTTTCATGCGAGGATCTCGAATGGTAGTGTCATACAGACGC
>PBTE01000054.1 GCA_002726515.1 Planctomycetaceae bacterium
CCCGATCGACTGGCCACAACTTCGGGCCATGACCCGCCGTGAACAACTGCTTGCAGTCCGACCGTTGTGGTGCCTGGCAGGTACAGCATCCGTTTGCTCGCCCCCATCTCAGAAAGCGGGCAACACCAGCCCTCTCCGAAGAACCTGCACCAATTTTACAAAAACGATCGACGCAGGTTTTGTAAAAAGCTCCGCCGGCGCCTCCATCTGTAACGCAGCGGAGATCCGCAAGTGCTGAAGAAAATGGCCCTTGCGTCAACGTTTTCCAAAACCCGCTTCGACTGGCACACCACGTGCAGGAGTGACCTCACAAGTTTCTCGCAATTAATTCGCCAGCAAAGGAGTGGTTGATGCTCATATTGACAAGAAAGCCGCAACAACAGGTTGAAATCGGCGACAAAATCACGGTCACCTTGTTGAAGATCCAAGGCCAAACGGTCCGCCTTGGCATCGAAGCACCACGAGAAATCCAGGTACTACGAGGAGATCTAGCCGAAACGAAATCGGAGCGGCAAGACGACCTGTTCAATTTGCGATCAGAATCTGAGTTACAGGCAGCTCCGCTGAACGCAGGTGACATCACGACAAGATCGCCCGATGCCCCTGCGAGCTTTCCGGCGAAACCGGTTGACCCCGATAAACCACCTGCCGACCAGGTCAGTTCTTTGCGACTTCTACTGGCCCGTCGTCAAAAACGCCAGGCGGCACGCATGTCCCGTTGAAGTTCTCCGGCGGGGCTCTCTCCTGCGATCGGCACCTGCTGTCACAACGGAGGTAATGCGCGGATAACGGACTTGGAAAAGTCGGGTTCCAACCTGACTGGAACCTGGCTGGGTGGAATAAGCGATTTGTCAGAATGGCCCGTTTCCTTCAGGTGATCCATCAGAATGCGCCGTACTTCGAGGATACTGCGTGGATGCCGGTGAACTCCAGTATGGTCGGCATCCACCACGATTTCGGAACTCACGTTCTCAAGGTGGGCATTGGCGAATTCGACAATACCATCACCTTCACCGACATCATCCCCCACGATCCTTTCGGAAACCCGGGACACGAGACGTTCTTTGACACCTGTTTCCCCGGCCTCGTGTGAAACCAGTCCCACAATGTTATGGTGTTTCACCCAGGGAGCCAGCGCCGCGTTGAGCATGACCGGTAAAACGGGCGATTCCGGAGCGAGCGATTCGATACTCGTGTCGATCAAAAAAAGACGCCGATCAGCAATCAGTTCCGGGTTGTCTTTCAACACCTGGTCCCGCGCACCAACCAGCTTTCGAGGCATATCGATCAGCCAACGGCTGAGCAACTGTGTCCTCCCGTTCGAAAAATTGCTGCCCCGATGAGGTGTGGCAATGGTGATCACGCGTTGGATCGACGGATTCGCTTGAAAGAAAAAAGTTTTCTTCAATGACTCTCGCACCTCAGCGGTGGCGGTCAGCTCATCAAAAGGCTGTTGACTCACAATCTTCCAGAAGTCCTCCTGACTGTCGATAGCCTGCATTTTTGAAACCAAGCCACCCATACTGTGACCGACCAACACCATCTTATCGAGCACGGAGTTCTGACGCTGTGGATCCAGGGCGGACCGGTTGTCCATGAGATCTTCACGAAATTGCGTCGCACTGATCCAAAACGGCTGACCGGTCGGGTAGAGATAGAACCAGAACTGATAGTGATTGCGAACCTCGGGCAGGCCGCGCAGATCATTGAACATTTCCATCCAGGTCAAAGGACTTGACCACAGTCCGTGCACCATCACCACAGGAATTTTCTGCGGGTCGTACGGTTCCAACATGTACAGTCCGCGAATTTTTTGTGCCGGGCCGGGGTGAAGCAAACCCTGTGTCGCCAACTCCTTTCCCTTGAAAAGGGGCTGTTCCAGAAAGTATCCCAGCGGCGTGCTCAAATCCGTTTCCAGAGGAACCAACCGGTTTGCCACCCTGATGCTGGAAGAAACCAGGGGATCATGCAGTTCCAGAACACATCGGCGTCTGCCTCCGGCTACCTGATTCTCCTGGGGCATCACCCGTAACAGAGCAGTCACCGGAAAGACCAGCCCCGACGGATAATATTTTTCATGCGGCTCCTGGTCCGGGTGACTCTTTCGAATCGCAATCAGTGGAACCCCGAGCCCGTAGGTCCGATAATGATTTTTCAAACCTTCCACCCGATAGTCGGAAACAAATTCAAAATCACCAAAATCCTCCTCATGCCATGCTCCCCGCATGACGACGGAGACATCGAAGGTCTGTTGTTTCGTCTCCACGACACAGGTACTGCCGGGCCGTAATTCACCGATTTTTTTCAGAATGCGCAAGACCTGCTCGAGCGCACCGTTGTAGAGATCACACGCTCTGCGAAACTGCGGATCGTACGGATTCCGCTCCCAGTCAAAACGAGCATCCAGGAGATAGGTGTAGGCGTTCGTTGCCGACTCTCCATATCGGTCCAAGGCCGTCGACATGTCTGCTGACTGGGCTGCCTTTTGACCATTGATGTAGGCCAATTCAGCCAGGGCATACATTTTCTCGGCCGATGGGTCCTCCTGGGCCAGCCTTTGCAGACGGTCAGTTGCTTCCTGGGGTGTTTCCTGAAACTGTTTTTTTAAATCATAGCGCCGTAATAACTGAAACGTGCGTTCGGTCGGCTCGGGACCATTCCGGGAAAACAGTTCCAGTGGCACCGATAGTGGGTTGGCCGGAATATCCCGCAGCATCACAAAATTCGAACTGGCACACCCGGCAACCGAAATCGTCCAGCTGATCAAGCTGACCGACACAAAAGCCCTGCAAAATCTCCGACCCACCATGGCCACACTTTCCCTACTGAATGACTGTCAGATGACTGACGAGGATGGCTTCAGAACGAACCGCACGCAAAATGAGGCGCAGAGCATAGATCAGTTAGTCGAACTTCGTCAAGATTCAACCTGCCAGCACCTTGCAGGCGGCACCACTAACGAAAACGATGGGTCGGAACAGGGCGGGACGGACGAAAACGTTCCATGGAGTCGACTTCCAGGATCAGGCCATTCCGACTGGCTAGCTCTCTAGCGACTTGAAGCACCAACTCTTCCAGCAGCAGGGGGTCAGCGACCACGCGAGCGTTGACGGTGATTTGGGCGTCAGGAACGGCAGCCCCGGACGAAACTGACAGTTCCGCCGGGGACTCCGAATCCACCAGATTGGCTACCGCCAATTGTTGCGATGTTTCCCCGGATATTTTCAAGTGGGCCGGTTCGGCCTGTTGCCGTAACAGTTGCTGACGAAGACCTGAAACGAGTTCCAACACACAATGATCCAGGTCAAAAGAAGAGTCCTTACTTTCCAGACGAAGCGTTCCATTCAACCAGGCCAGTTCGGCTTCTCCTTCAGCATAAACATCGTAGTCCACGTCCATAAATTGCGTGGGAGTGTAGGGCATCGAATGCAGTGCTGTCATGAATTCACCGAACCCTTCACCCGTCTTGGCACTAATCGGCAAAATTCGTTTACCTGGAAAACGCTCTTCCAGTAAGCTGCGCAGTTCCTCCAGTTCAATGGACGACAACGCATCGATTTTGTTGATCGCCACCAGTTGCGCTTCTTCGATTTGCTTCAAAAAGATATAGGCGGCTTTCTTTGAAAAACCACCGTCGCTGGAACTTAAAATCTTGCTTCCATGTCCCGGTTTGAGCAGGATGGCCAATGGACCTACCGAAACGCGCAAACCGTGGAATTTCTGTAGCGGAGCGATCACCGTCGATTCCAAATCGGTGCAACTACCAACCGGTTCGGCAAGAATAACATCGGGGGCGGCTGTTTGATCCAGCTTCTCGATGACATCGACAAGGTCGGAAAATTTGCAGCAAAAGCATGCCCCGGGCACTTCACCAACGCGAAAACCCTGGGTCCGTAAGGATTGTGTGTCCACCAGGTCATGGGCCTGGTCATTGGTCACCAGGGCGACTTTTTTGCCTTGGCTCATCAATTGACGAGCCATTCGGGCCAGGGCGGTTGTCTTTCCGGCGCCCAAGAATCCTCCCAGCATGAAAAATTGAATCTGAGACATTGTTGGTTTTCAGTGATCCTTTCCTGCCAAGCGTGGTTGGACACACCGGCACCGCACATCATATTATCATATTAGCTGCTCTCCCGCTCGAACCGTATCAGGGGGTTCCTCATGAACCAACTTGCCATCCACGGCGGCAACCCCGTCTTTCCGGAAGGTCCGCCCGTCTGGCCAGTCGTTGAGCCGGGAGTGCAGGCTGCGCTGTTGCAAACCTACCAGGACGGAAGTTGGGGGAAATATCATGGACCCCATTGCGCGGAGTTGGCCAGCACTCTCGGGCAAATGCACGGAACAGAGTTTGTGACACTCTGTTCCTCCGGTACCATCGCCGTCGAGCTGGCCCTGCGGGGACTGCAGGTTGGAGCAGGAGACGAAGTCGTGCTGGCTGGCTATGACTTTCCAGGCAACTTTCGTGCCGTCGAATCGGTTGGAGCCCGGCCCGTACTGGTCGACATTCGACCCGAAACCCTGTGCCTGGATGAAAAATTGCTCGAGGCGTCGATTGGCAAAGAAACACGCGCAGTTATCGTGTCACATTTGCACAGTGGAACGGCGAACATGCCACGGTTAGTTCGATTTGCCCGGCAACGCGGACTGGCGGTCCTTGAAGATGCCTGCCAATCACCCGGCGCACGTATCGGCCACCAGATTGCCGGAACTTGGGGCGACGTGGCGGTACTCAGCTTCGGAGGAAGCAAGCTTCTAACAGCGGGGAGAGGCGGCGCGGTGATCACACCAGAAGCCGACATTCATCAACGGATGCGAGTTTATTCCGACCGGGGGAACCAGGCGTTCCCGCTGAGCGAGTTGCAAGCCGCCGTCCTGATTCCACAGCTAGAACTGCTCGAACAGCGCAACAAAACACGACGTGAGAATGCACAGCGTTTGCTCCGTCTGTTAACAGGAACTCCCGGCCTACAGCCCGTCGACACCTGCTCTCAACACGACTGGACGAGCTACTACAAGCTGGCGTGGCTACTCACGTCCGACCACCTGACGGAACGTCGCGACGACTTGTTGGCAGCCTTCCAAGGGGAAGGGCTGGCAATCGACGCCGGATTCCGCGGCTTTGCCAGACGCAGCGATCGAAGGTGCAGAAGAGCCTCCGGGTTGAACCACAGTGCATGGGCCGGCCGGGCAAACATCCTGCTCCATCACCCCGTCTTACTGGAGTCGCCCACGACCATGGACCGGGTCGCAGAAGGGATTCACAAGGTTATCATGGCTTTCACCCAGCCGTGAACATCGCTTCATCCTTCCGGCGAACACTTATTGTTCACGGCGCAACTGCAGGTCGAAATGGCGAGTCGCGACTTGCCCGTCGCCAGCAGGGTCATGCGCCCGGATTGAACCGGGGTGCTTCTGCCACTGACCGGCTGTCTGGTTCAGAATTTGGGTGACCTCCCTGATCAGGGCCGCCAGAGACAACACAACCCAGGCGAATGCTTCGGGAAGCAGTGAATGGCTGATCAGATAAATGAAAGGAAACAGGATTGCAGCCGACCAGCCAGCCGCAAAAATCCGGCCCTGCCACTTCACCGGGGTGAGGCCCCAGCCAATGGATTTAGGTCGAAACCATTCCGGCTTTCCAAAAACAGGCAATCGATACATGCGCCGGTCTCCTGATTCGTTATTCACCATCCAACGAAGTGTTTCTTCTTCCCCGTTTCGTATCAGACCGAACCCGTTTGTCCTTCAATCGTCGTTCACGTGAGCCCCGGGTAGGCTTGGTCGGTTTTCTCCGCTTGGGTGCGGTCGCCACCTGCTCCAGCATCTTCCTCACCTTCTCCAGACAATCTTCCTGATTACGAGGCTGGTCACGATAGCGTTGGCTGGCCACCACGATTTCACCGTTCTTGGTGATGCGCCCACCAAATTTTTGAAGCAACCGTGCCCGTACTTCCTCCGGCAGACTGGTGGAGTTGACGACCGACCAGCGAAGTGTCACCTTGGAATTTACTTTGTTAACATTTTGCCCACCCGGACCACTGCTGCGGTCGTACCGGAACTCAAACTCTTCCAATGGCACACGAATTTGACGGTTCACAACGAGATGACTGACTGTGGCCATGGGAAAGCCCCCTACGGACTTAAACACACTTATAGTGATTCGGGACGATCGTCGCTTTCTTGGACGAGAAGATCAATTTTTCGGAAAACCGGCGATTCGGGACGGGCCAATCCCGGCGGGCCCGGGGATTGCGCCCCCGCAGAACAACAAGCTCCATGGGTTGGTCCTCAAAAAAACCTCGGGTAACATAGGTTGAAACAGATACAACCGGAATGCGGGACGGGAACCGGAATGCGGGAAGGAATGCGGGAAACTGTACCCCGTAAGCCCAGGGCGCCGTTGGGCTCTGAGCCTTCCGCTGCGACTGGTGGGACCATTCTGGCTGCTCTGCTCTTTCAATTCACTCCGGGACGACTCTCCATGCGACACGGCTGGCCGAACCTCTATTATATTTTCGTTTTCGCGACAATTCCACTTTACGCTGATCTGACAGTCACGACCACAAAAGCTCAGCAGCATGAACTGCCAGCAGACCTGGGCACCAGGCCGGAAGGTGACGACTGGCCCTGTTTTCTGGGCCCCACCCGTGACAGCCGTTCTGCAGAAACAGGAATCCTCACCCGCTGGCCGGCCGAAGGGCCGCCAATCGTCTGGCAGCGCAAACTGGGAATCAGTTACGGCATCGGAACGGTCAGCCGGGGGCGTTTTTTTCAGTTCGACCGGTATGGAGACAGGGCAAGACTGACATGCCTGCAGAGCGAGACGGGGGAAGAACTGTGGAAGTTTGAATATTCCACCGATTATGAAGACATGCTGGGCTACAACAACGGCCCCCGCTGCTCGCCGGTGGTGGACGGGGACCGAGTCTACCTGTTCGGCCCCTCTGGAATGCTCCACTGCCTGCGCGCCGTCGATGGACAAACCCTCTGGAAAATCAACACGGAACAGGAGTTCGGAGTGATCCAGAACTTCTTCGGTGTCGGCAGCACACCGGTCGTTGAAGAGGATCTTTTGATTGTGAACGTCGGAGGAAGCCCGCCCGAAGACCAGCAATTCGGTCGATTCGACTTGGACCGAGTCGGAGGAGACCGCTCGGGTATTGTGGCCTTCAACAAATATACAGGTGCCGTGGTCTATTCAGTAACCGATGAGTTGGCAAGTTACGCCAGCCCTCAACTGGCCACCATCGACGGTCGCCGATGGTGTTTCATATTTGCCCGCGGAGGGCTCGTGGGTCTGGACCCGTCCTCGGGAACTGTCGACTTCTATTACCCGTGGCGCGCCACCGTTCGTGACAGCGTCAACGCCAGCACTCCCGTGGTCATCGGAGATGAAGTACTCATCTCCGAAACATACGGTCCCGGAGCCTCCCTGCTGAAAATAAAACCAGGCAAAGCCGAAGTCGTTTGGAGCGATCAAAAGAGACGCTCCAAACGGTCCATGGCGACTCACTGGAACACCGCCGTCCCCCACGAAGGCTACCTGTACGGCAGCAGTGGCCGCCACACGAACGATGCCGAACTTCGCTGCATCGACTGGAAAACGGGCGCCGTGCAATGGAGCGTGCCCCGCTTGACCCGCAGCTCATTGCTCTACGCCGACGGACATTTCATCTGTTTGACCGAAGTCGGTGACCTCTTGCTCCTGCGCGCCACTCCGGAACAATTCGAAGCGGTGGCAACGGTCCGGATGAAGGATCCCGACGCTCCGACAAAACCCCTCCTGGAATATCCGGCTTGGGCCGCTCCCATCCTGTCACACGGCCTGCTCTACGTTCGGGGTAAAGATCGGCTCGTTTGCCTCGAACTGATTCCGCAGTAAAGCGGTCGCGGAAAACAACAACGTGGCACCTGCTTCGCCCAAGTGGCGCGATGGAATAACAAACGAACCGACTGGCTTCGGGCCGCTCCAACGTTTTGCACAACCACCGTTCCGGAGACAGGAAAGAATCAGCAAACGATCAGTGAACCGTCGTTTCGAAAATCTGCTCGAACTCACTTTGCGCGTGGCGAATGAGCTCGGAATAATCTTGTGATTCGAGATCCTCTCCGAACAATTCCACCTCAAACCATCCCTGGTAACCATTGGATTTCAGCCCCAGGCAGAGATCTTTGAGCGGCAAAACGCCGTCGCCCAACCGACAGCGATTCTGTTCTCCCCGGGGAGGACATTTTGCATCCCCCAGATGAACCACCGCCACATGGGGCGCCACTTCCGGTAGTCGGTCGAGGATCGCCGGATCATGCCCCAGATGATAGGTGTCGAATACTAATTTCAAATGGTCCGAACCGACTTCCTGAATCAATTCCAAGCTGGCATCCAGGTCCGTCAGCACCGTCCATTCCGCAGCGCATCCCGAGTGCATCGGTTCCACGGCCAACGAGACTTGCAGGTCTTCGGCCCAGGGGACCAACTCGGTGAGTGCCCCCCGGATCAGGCGTCGCACGTGATTGCTCGTGTGGCCAGCCCGCGCCCCGGTGTAGATCACCAGGCACTCTGCCTGCATAACCGCTGCCAGTCGAATGGCATCCTCTGCATCTTCCAGACAGTCTTTGTAACTACGACCATCACTTCCGGTAAATCCTCCGGCCCAGAAAAGGCTGGAAACCTTCATCCCCATCTCACTCAGTAAATCGACACCTTTCTCTTCCCCATAATCTGCCAACTTGTGCCGCCAGACGCCCAGCGCAGGAATTTCTTCCCTCATCAAATGACTTACGTCCTCTTCAAAAGACCAGCGGAACGTGGTCATCTCGCTGATTGACAGACAGTCCATTTCCAAGAGTTCCTCCCGCAGCAACGTCATTGAGCGCCCCGAACCAAGAGTCGGGCGGAGCTATAATCCTTCACAGCGGACCGCAAGCCTGCATCCGCAGATGGCAATGTGATGACTTCGCTGCCCCGCTGCAAGTGCAATCAGCCAGCCTCATTGCACCAACGTTTGCCCGACGGCCCGGTCGGAATTCCTTTGTTTTTCTGAACAATTTGCCGGCAGTAAGGACCGCTTCCGGTTGGCCCTGATCCGGGGATTCTTTTCAAACCCCTTGCCCAAAGCTGCCTAGAACTCCCCACACAAAAGATTGTGATTTTTTTATTTACCTTTTGCAGGTGGTTTTTCCGCCTCCTGTACCCGGTTGTCGGCATTCAAAAACGAACGATTGTCAGTCGACAGCACGAGCAACGCCGGTCCGACCCGCACCCGTTTCCGCCAGTTCGTTCCTTCTGACTGACTTCTAATGCATCCCCCGGCATCACCCTCCCACCCACCTGGCATCACCACTGGCTAGCAGGCTAGCATGCCAGGTGCTGCCAAAGTCAGTTGGCTCCGCGTGTACTCGATGCTCTACATCTCGAGTGCCAGTCCAACCTCTCAAGAGCGCAGCCAACCGCGCAAAGACTTCGGCCGGCAAAATCCCCCAAGCAGACAGACTGCTGTCACGCCGCAGCAAGCGTCAGAGGCTGCGAAATCGGAAAGGTTGGCAGATCTTATTCAACTTGCACGACCGGTCCTTCCGATACTTTTGAGCAAGTGAGAGTTTCCCTGCCCACGTCGAGCGCGCATCCACCGGGTGCCGACAGGCGACAACTTCACGGACTGCGGAAACGAGTCGCTGTTGAAATCGCCCCGGAATGTTCGGCCGGGGATGATTGTTGCGTTTTCGGTAAATAGGTCGCACTGATCAAAATCAATTGTCGAACCTGGACTTGTAGAACCATGCTCCACGCCTCCGCTCGCCAACATGTTGTTGTTACAATTCTGGCAGCATGTTTTACCCAGACTGTCTTGGGACAGCAGCAAATCTATCAGAATTCCACTCCCTCGCACCAGCGCACCAGCGCTTTCATTGATCCTTTAGAATTCAACCCGGACTTTCAAATATTCAAGCCTTTCGACGCGCATGAGTATTCTTACGGTAAGCAACCCCGGGTCCGAACAGGGTGGCATGCCGCGTTCGACCGTCTCTACCTGGCCGTGACCCGCCCTGCTACCGGTGGAACCCATGCCAGCATGCCCGTCGTAACGGAGGTTCGATTCATTCCTCCACCAGCCACACCGGTCATCGAAGAAGTCCCACTCGAAGACATCTATATCAGCCAACTGGCAGATACCAGAGATTTCGCCTACGCCAACCAATTTGACATCGGGCACATGAACGAGGCTGGTCACGGTTGGTTCGTGTCCTTTATCGATACGGGAAGTCCCAACGCTTTTGCCGATTTCCACCCTGCAGCAATAATTTATTACGAAGAGGAAGACGACGACGATACAGCTGAACCTCTCGATGATGAAGAACAACCACCTCAGTTCTCAGACGCAAGTGGTACGGAGGTCGGAAAAGTTAACCCCATGAGAATTTCTCTCAACGACTGCGACTACTGGGGAGTCGAAGTCAACCGGTCATTCCGCCTGCAACCTATCAACGACCACCTCATCCTTGAACCCTTTCTCGGTCTCAAATACGCCAACTTCAAAGACTACTCGACAGCAGACCTATTTGACCGCAGCGTCTACCTACTTCCTGACGCCAGCCAGGCTGGCGAAGGGGATTCGATGCTTGAAGTCGTCGAAGACCGCTACGCGTTTTATCACTCGATGGTCATCAACGAAATGTTTGGACCACAACTTGGATTCAGAGCACATTATCGAAATCGGCGCTGGATCATCTCGACCGAGGCACGTGCTTTTGTGATGCACAACTGGCAATTCTTCACTCGTCACGGACGCACTGACATGATGATGATCGACGAAGAAGAAGAAGACACCCAGGAAGATGGTGGCATAGAAATTACCGAACGAACAAACATGCACGACGAATTCGACCTGAACGAGCTTGTTACGGGAGGAGAACTACGGGTTCAGGTTGCCTACGAACTCACGCGGGACTTCGCCATCCGTGCCGGCATCGACGTCAAACAATTTGGACGTGGCATTGCTCGAGGATTTGACGCAGAAAACAACGAGCACGTGTTTATGATCGGAGCAACGTTCGGTGTGACGCTTAATCGCTGAACAAGCTCCGCTGAACAAGCTCTTCTCGAATCCGGAGCAGATGGCTGGCCGATTCTGTGCCGACGAACCAAAAGACCGCTAGCGGGACCTGCCCGAAACTTTGTCAGGCGGCTTTCAGAGAAACTCTCCGAGCCCGGGGCGCCTAGCGACCCGTCGCTACGAGTTCTCGAAGTTCATCCAATTCGCAGCCCAATCGGTGCTTGAGCGGGCTTTCGGGCCGTAGCTGATCGAGCAAATCCTCGGCCTTCTCGAATTCCCCTTCTCCGAACCCAACCGTATCAAACAACTTCCTGAATCCCCGTTCCACAGACTGTTCAGTAAGCAAGTTGTCGCCCTCTTAGAAAATAAGACAATTTGATTCACCACGCCACCAGTTTCATTCTAAAGCCCTGCCCCACAGTTGCAAGAGCAAAATTTCAATGCCGCTCGTCCGCCCGCTCCCCACGTGACAACTCTTCCGATAGCACTTCAATCGTTTTCTCCAACTGCTGGACATCGTGGCTGGCCGTCACGAAAAATCGCAGGCGAGCTGCTGACTCCGCCACGGCAGGAAAAAGGATGGGCCGGACGTTCACACCGCGCTGGAACATCTGATGTGCAACCAACAGGCAGCGGCGCGAGTTGCCAAGGATAACTGGTATGACCGGGGTTTTTTCGCTGCTGCCGGTGTCAAAGTTTCGTTCCCGGGCCTTGCGGAGAAAAAAGCTGGCGTTGGCCTGACAAAGTCGCACCCGTTCGGGCTGAGACTCCAGCACTTCCAACGAGGCCAGGGCCGCCGCCGCCGCCGGAGGAGCCACCCCCACACTGAAGACAAAACCGGGTGCTGTGTATTTCAAATACTCGACCAGTTCCCGATCACCTGCAATGTAACCCCCGCAACTCCCCAGGGCCTTGCTCAACGTTCCCATCCAGATATCTACCGAGCGGGGCGCAATTCCAAAATGCTCTGCCAGTCCCCTTCCTGTCGCCCCCATCGTTCCCAGGGAGTGTGCTTCGTCCACCATCAGCAGCGCCCGGTGACGCTCCTTTAATTGGACGAAACTCGGCAGGTCGGGCACATCGCCATCCATACTGTACACGCCTTCGATCACTACGAGCACGCGCCGATACTCATCGCGTGTATCCCGCAAAACCCGCTCGGCGGCCTGCCAGTCATTATGAGCAAAACAACGTCGCTGCGCACCGGACAGCTGAGCGCCCTGTAAAACACTGTTGTGAGCCAGTTCGTCGTGAAGAATCAAATCCTGTGGTCCGAACAGATGCCCGATCGTGGTTTCGTTCGTTGCATGTCCGCTGACAAACACAAGGGAAGCTTCGGTTCCCAGGAAACGCGCAAGCTTTTCTTCGAGTTGCCGGTGAACGGGCAGTTCACCCGCTACGATCCGACTTGCCGATGCGCTTGTGCCATACTGATCAATCGCTGCTTTCGCAGCAGTATTGACTGCCGGGTCCCCTGACATCGCCAGATAATTGTAGTTTGAGAAATCGATCACCTCCCGACCATCGACCACCCGCTGGCTGCCGGCAACTCCCTCGGAAATACCAAAGTAAGGGTTCGGCAAACCGTCTTCTTTCAGTTGTCGAAACGAGGATTTCAACTGCACCACTTCGGTGAACGATTCCCAACGCGACCCGGGACTCTCGGACGTGTCACTTCCGACCTGCAAAGCGTGCGACAAGAAAAGATCGTCCCGCATCCCCTGCACCGTGAGGAGGAGTTCTCCCACCGTTTCCAAACCGACAAAATATTGAGCAGGTAGTTTGACCCTCAGCTGGCGCTCCAACCTGGCTACCAACTCAACTCGTTCCAACGAGTCGAGACCTAAGTCGTGGAATTTCGTGTTCCAATCCAACCCGTCGGCGGGGTCACGAGCCACGTCAGCTAAAGCCCGGCGCAATGCCTGCAAAACAAAAGGATCAATGCCCCTGAATTTCAGATCATCCCCTTCGTGCCGACGTTTGTTGGCCGCATCCACAGCGGCGCGGCCCGCCCGATGAATTTGCCCTGGCCGCCCGGCCCGATTCCGTTCCCAGCGGGAAATGGCTGGCAGATTCTCGTCCAGATACGCCTGCCTGCATTTCAATCGCTGCAACTTCCCGCTTGACGTCTTGGGAATTGCGCCGCGCCGAACCAGCAAAATTTCTTCCGGAACCAGTTCGTGACAGAGAATCACCTGCTTTCTGATTTCCCGGATCAACGCCTGAGTTTGACCAGCGTGCGTCCGTGCCAGTTCACACACAAGCACCAGTTGCTCGACTCCGTCAAACTCACAACCAAATGCCACCACACCGCCGACGACCGCTCCGCAAACGGTTGAAGTGATGGTCCTTTCAATGTCGTGTGGGTAACGATTCATGCCGCGGAGAATGATCAAATCCTTCATGCGACCCGTGACGTAAAGTTCTCCGTCCAGAAGAAACCCCAAGTCTCCCGTCCTCAAGTAGGTGGTGCTCGCATCGCTGGGAATCCTGGCTCGGAAAGTAGTTTCCGTCTCCTCCGGTTTTCTCCAATACCCCTGACCCACGCTTGCACTCCGGACCCAGATTTCGCCGACCTGGCCGGCGGGTAGGGGAATTCGTTCCGTCGGCTCGACAATCTGGATGTGGACACCCGTGCGGGCCACTCCGCTTCCAGTAACTTTCATCGCACCCGGTTGACGGGCGTCCGATCGTTTTGCTCTCTTTGCCGACAGTTCTCTCCGGTCAAAGTAACCGACCTGAGGGGATTTCGATTTATTGCCGCCGGTAACCAGTAATGTTGATTCAGCCAACCCGTAGCAGGAAAGGAAATTTTCGGATTGAAAACCATACGGTGCAAATTTCCTGGCGAACGACTCGAGTGTTTCAGCCCGGATCGGTTCGGCTCCGTTGTAAGCGATCTCCCAGCGGCTCAAGTCAAGCCCTGTACATTGTTCAGGCTGGATTCTCTCCACACACAAATCATAGGCAAAGTTGGGACCACCACTGACCGTCACCCCATGCCGGTCGATGGCCTCTAACCAACGAACCGGCTTCTGCAGGAACGCCAGCGGCGGCATGAGAATGCTGGGCCGGCCGATGTAAGCAGGCTTCAAGATTCCTCCCACCAACCCCATGTCGTGGTAGGTGGGACACCAACTGAGCCCCACGCCTGCGTCACCAACGTCAAATGTTTTCGCAATGAGCCGGCTGTTGTGCATCAGGTTCCGATGAGACAACATGACACCTCGCGGGTCTCCCGTGGAACCCGACGTGTATTGAATGATCGCTGTCTGATCATCCGCCCAGGGACCTTGGGGTCCTGCAAGGGCGCGACTCTCCCGCCAGCCTTCGGTCGCCAGGGGCCGAACCCCTCTCAGACGATCTGACAATTGGCAACGAGTTTCCCAGTCACTGGCTAACGAGCTGACCGTCAGGACACATCCGGCAGCGCAATCGTGTGCAATTGCTTCCAGCCGCTGATCAATCCGCCCCGAACGTGGTGGATAAACAGGTACCGCCACCACGTTGGCATAAAAGCACCCGTACAGTGCTGTCACAAATTCCAATCCGGGCGGAAACGCTAGCAGGACGGTCTGGCCGGCAAGCTGGCGCTGCTGCAATTGTACTGCGATGGCTTGAGCCCGCTGGTCGAGCTGCTGGTAGCTGAGTCGCTCTAATTCACGCTCCCCGTCGTCCAGGCAAAACGCAGTGGCGTGAGGTTGCACCCGGCTCCAGAAACGCAGCCGGTCCACCAGATTCGTCTCCGGAGGCACCAGCGTGTCACTAGGATGTGAATGAATTGGGGTAGCTGTTGCGGAATCCCTGACCACCATGATCTCACTGAAAGCCTGAACGGAAGAAGTCGAAAAGTACCTATTACAGCTTCGGCCAAGTGACAGCAAGTTGACTTGGAAAATGTCAGACTTGACAATGCTCGAGGTACCGCCAGATCAGGCGTCAAAACTTCGCCAGAAGCTGCAATTGTCAGACCTTCCCAGCCGTCGCTGGATCTCAGACAACCAAACCGGACAAAGTCCCGTTTCGAGTGACCGTCTCCGCCAGACCATGTGCAGACCTTTCAGGGCTGGATCCCAGCTGCGGTCAGATTACCGCGGGGGGGAAGTCCGGTACAAAAATCGTGGCTCTTCCCGGGGCTCCCCACTCAAAATCTCCGCCAAGAGCAAAAACAAGGGGCTGAACACAGACTCGTGATTCAAGAGACAATGGACTATCATCAAGCGTACCAGACACCTTGAGACCTTCCGGGCCGGGGGCCTCATTCAGGAGACGGGCTCAAATCACACGAATTCCTCAGCAGCAAGCACCTGGTGTCGGTTGCTGCGATCGACAGAAATGAAACCCTCCAACAACAGCGATGCCCCCCGGAGGCATACGGTCGATTCCATCATCCGCCAGAAAAAAACGAAGGGAAGAGTCGCTGGCTATGAACATTTATCGCGATCTTGATGTCGATCCCATCATCAATGCGTGTGGCGCCGTCACCCGCCTGGGCGGGGCTCCCATGCCAGGCACGGTCCTGGACGCTTTCTGTGAAGCTGCACACGGATGGGTTCCGCTCGACCAACTCCAAGCTGCGGCCTCTCGAAAAATCGCCGCCGCCACGGGAACCGAGGCAGGCCTGGTGACGTCGGGGTCGGCGGGTGCCTCGACGCTCGGAACCGCCGCGATTCTTGCCGGACACGATCTGGGACGGATGGAACGGCTACCTCAGTGTGCCGGCTTCCCCCACGAAATAATCATTGCCAGGGAACAGCGTAGCGGGTATGACCACGCAATCCGGGCTACCGGTGCCAAACTCGTGGAGGTCGGTTTCAATGAAATCGTTTCCAACGCGGGAGCTCGCCGCACCGAAACCTGGGAATACGAGGCCGCCGTAACCGGGGAGACCGCTGGCATCGCCTATGTGTACTCGGAAACTTCCCAGCCGAGTTTGGAGTCGGTCATTGCCATGGCCCACCGTCGAAAACTTCCCGTCCTGGTAGACGCGGCGGGCGAGTTGCCGCCCAAGAAAAATCTCGCAGCAATTGCCGGACTGGGAGCGGATCTCGTTACTTTCAGCGGGGGAAAAGCGATTCGGGGCCCGCAATCCACCGGCATCCTGTGCGGACGCCGTGAACTTATTTCGTCCGCCGCGCTCCAGATGCTCGACATGGACGATCACTTCGAACTCTGGGACCCGCCTCCCGACCTGATCGATCGCTCCCAACTCGTCGGACATCCGCGTCATGGGATCGGCCGTTCTCTCAAAGTTTCCAAGGAGGAAATTATCGCGTTACTGACGGCCCTCGCCAAGTTCTCCTCGGACGGGTACGCGGAAGAACGTGAACAGGCCTATTCCATGCTGCAGACGATTCAAAATATCCTGTCAGAAGCACCGGTCGAATGTCGCCTTATCGACTTTCCGGACCAGGAACGCTGGCCGCTTCTGGAAGTGACACTCAGCCCCGCTCTTGCCCCTCACGCGTTGGACATGTGTCGCTCCCTGAGAGATGGAAAACCTCCGATCTACGTGGACCACACCCGAGTCCAGGAAGGGATCATGGGCATCAACCCCCTCTGCCTGGATGCCACCCAGGCAGAAACGCTTGGCAGTCGATTTCTGGAGGAACTGCATACCCTGAAATCCTGAGGGGATTCATGTGCTCCCTCAGTTTTCCTCCGATCGCCCCGTTCAATCATCACCGCAAATCGCCAAGAAGGACGAAGTCCTGACGGTAAGCCAACGGCAACAGGGCATTAACGAGCCGGGTTACCCGCCCCAGCAGCGACAAGGTAAAGCACAAAATCCGCCGGCAGCACACACCAGGCGCCTGGCGACAACATTGAACCCAACAAGAAAATGCAACCAACAGTCCATGACGCAGTGCGACCGGCACCTCAACCCGACCCATGGATGGCACGGCACGAACTGTTGAACCAGCGTGTGCTGGAGGGAAACGTGGACCTTGTCTTTATCGGAGATTCGATTACCCAGGGCTGGGAGGGTGCTGGAAAACAAGTCTGGGATAAATACTACGAAAAAAGAAATGCAGTGAATCTCGGAATCAACGGCGACCGCACCCAACATGTGATCTGGCGCCTGGACCACGGGAACCTGAGCGGAATCCGTCCCAAACTGGCCGTGGTCATGATCGGCACCAACAATTCCATCTGCGACAGTTCAACGCAGATTGCCGACGGGGTCCGGACAATTGTGAACCGCATCAAGACCGCAACCCCACAGACAACAACCCTGATTCTGGCAATTTTTCCGCGTGGCCGGGACGCCAGCGATGACCGTCGTCAGATTAACGAGGAGGCCAACCGGAAAATCGCCGAGTTGGCGGAT
Organism: Planctomycetaceae bacterium; assembly: GCA_002726515.1. Taxonomy (GTDB): domain Bacteria; phylum Planctomycetota; class Planctomycetia; order Pirellulales; family Pirellulaceae. Next base: position 17,383 of record PBTE01000054.1, read on the forward strand.
GAAAAACAGGTTCATTACCTGGACATCGGAGACGAGTTTCTTGCTGAAGATAAAACCCTCTCTCCCGAAATCATGCCCGACCTGCTGCACTTGAGTGCGGAAGGCTATCGCATCTGGGCCTTGTCGATTGAGTCGAGCCTCAAGAGATTCATGGGAGACTAGTTCCACCAACCGCCCAGCCGAGGAACTCACGCCGTGCGAGCGCGAATACGAAACACCGAAATCTATTTTGATATTGACGGAGTCGGACTGGCCGCCGGATCCGACCGGATGGTACAACGGCCCGCTCTATTCCTGTTACACGGCGGCCCCGGCGGAGATCACTCCAGTTTCAAAACGCAACTTGCGCCGCTACGCGACACCGCACAACTGGTCTACATCGACCACCGCGGCTCCGGGCGCAGCAGCGCAGCCGACCCGGCAAGTTACACGCTGGACGAAAACATCCTGGATCTCGAAGCTCTGCGTGATTACCTGGGCCTGGAACACATCTCCGTCCTCGGCTTCTCGTACGGAGGCATGGTGGCCCAGGGATATGCAATCCGATTCCCGGATCGCGTCGAGAAGTTGATCCTTTCAGCGACTGCGCCCAGTTACCGTTTCATCAAGGAAGCGCAGCAAATTGTGGAACGTCTCGGAACACCCGAACAGCAACGTGTCTGCCAACGGTTATGGAACGCCACTTTTGAGAGTGAAAAACAGGTTCGGGAGTACTACCGCACCATGGGTCCGATGTACTCCAGGAAATTCAACGAAAGTAAATTCGAGCAGGGCTGGACCCGGGGAATTCGCAATTTCCAACAATTAAACTCGGGATTCGGCGGTTTTTTGAAAACGTTTGATTTCATTGATCGTTTGCCGGAGATCCACTGCCCCACGCTGGTGCTGGCCGGCGCCCATGATTGGATCTGCCCACCAAGCCAATCGAAGTTGATCGCCCGGAAAATCCGGAATGCTGAGCTGAAAGTATTTGCCAACAGCAGTCATCAGATTGCCCATGATGAACCGGAACGGTTTCTCCAGGTGGTGCGGAAATTTCTGACCGGCTGAACCGGTGAAGTACTTGCCACACTGCACTTCAAAACCTCCGGTAGCGAACTGGGTGCGGCACAGTTCCCGGTCCCTGTCACCACAGGCCACGTGCTGGTACTGACAGTCGCCAGGCCAACGGGCCGTTCGAATGCCTCGAAGACCTCTCCCAGCGAATTCGCGCTCCCGGATCAACACCAGTGGAAATCACCGGAGAGGACGAGCGGCCAATTGGAATCGCCAGGAAACCGGAAAGGCGCCACTCCGTGACAGGATGCGTGCCACTGGATCGATCACAATCGCTTGCTAGACACGCCCGTCGGGTGGCGGATGAGACTAAGTGATGGCAAAGTACTCGCCGGGTTATTGACGTGATCGCCGGACGATTGTGCAAATCTCTATATCCGGTGATGATTGATGTAAACCGAGGTGGGGTTTCCGGCAGTAGTCCCGATTCGGAAATCAGCGCTGGGCGAACCCAAAAAGCCTGCAACCCGCTCCGCGAAAAATACGGAACTGAGATTATCGGCTCAATTGGCGAATTGTTTAAAGGGTGGAGTTGGTACTGCTGGAGAGCGCCGACGCCCGAGTTCATTGGGCACAAGCGCGGCCGGTAATCGAAGCGGGCAAGCCGCTCTTGACCGACAAGTTCCGGAGCGGTAGCAGTTCCCAAACCACCAGCAGGAAATGGTCCTCCGGCAGACGGTCCGACTTAGTCGATGCAAACTCTCGCCGGAGAGCGTCCAGGTTGCCCCTTCAGCAGGACGCCATCGTTTCAGAGAACAGCAAGACACAGGAACCGGCAATACTTCATGGTTTCAGCACAACACGCTGGTCCCACGACAGAAATTCCTTGATAAAGCTGGCGACCTCGTCGGCACCACCACCCAGCAGGCGCTCACCCTTTTGGGCAGTTGCCTTTTCCGGAGACCCCATTGCGCCGGTTGCAGTCAGCCGATGAAACCGTCCGGCCACCGTCACGCGGCCTCCCAGTTCCGAGTGGTAAAACGGTGAGTCGATTACCGGAGTCCCGACCCGGGCCTCATCCAGATGCACCAACTCCCCGGCAACGGCCAGCATCATCGAGGTTTCGTATTCACAGGCATGTGTCACAAACGGCGTCTCCAGGCCGTATGCCTCGGGTCCGTAGCCTGCCAGGTCCCAGTAATTCGTAAAGGCCAATAGCAGGCCGTCGACCTCGTCGCACGAGTTTGCCAACTCCGTGATGGCCACCGTGGCGGGCGCAGTATTGCCGCCATGGCCGTTTAACAACAGAATGCGACGAAAGCCGGCCCGCACGAAGCAGCGTACCGTCTGCTTCAGGACTTCAATGTACAACGTGTTGGGCAACGACACCGTCCCGGGAAAATCCAGATGATGGTCCGATGCCCCGATCCACAGCGTCGGTGTCAGCAACACCTGTTCGGGCAACTGTCGTTCAACCCGTTCGGCTACGTCGGTCAACAGGTACGTATCGGTCAACAGCGGGAGATGGTGCCCGTGCTGTTCCAGGGCTGCCACCGGACAAACCACCGCCACCTCGTCCTTGTTCAAAGCCTCGATATCCACCCACCGGTAGTCTCCGTATTTCATCTATCAGTTCCCCCACACCTGTGAACAGTCAAAACGCCGATTGTTGCCTACCGGCATTCTACTGTTGGGGGCGGTGAGTGATAGCCAACCCGGCAGCCACCTTCCCGGCAGGAGTGCAGGGCTGCACCGGGTGCGTCGTGTGGTATCCGTGGACGACCAGCGGAGGTGGGCAACCATCCACAAAGCTCAGTAGGCTTTCGAGAAACTGGCTGCCAAAGCCCAATCGGTCTCCAGTTGGACACTTCGCAGATTTTGCACAACCGGGTGGGTGACTTCGAATTTGAGGCGTCGGCGTCCCGGCAACATGTACATCACCCCGTAACCCAAGTTGAGAAATTCCCCGCCTCGCATATCCGGGTCCGCCGTGCTGATCATGTTTGGATTCAACTCTGGATCGGCCCCGACGAAATTACTTCGCCAAAGTCCCTCGATCCGAAGCGTCAGCGCGAGTCTTTTATCATGGTCGAGGAGTTGGCTGAACCAGGCGTTCGCGCGATACTCATTACCAACGCGATAATCGGAGTCGTTGATACCCATCGGAAGACCGAAACTGCCCTGCAATCCCAAGCTGCCACGTTCCCAGTAGGACCGGTAGGTGATAGCCGGCAAAGCATCCCACGTCCCGTGCCCCAGCCGCATCGAGTAGGGAAATTCGCCCGGCATACCCATCGGAATCGACGTGCGGTTGGCAATGTCGCCGGTGGGCGCGCTGAAGTGGAAGTTCACAATCCACTCGTCGCTGCTGCCGTTATAGACCCGCCACAGGGCGCCGAAATGCAGATCGCTGAAACCGCCGTTGCTGGTCGTGAAATCCGTGCCATCTCGCCGCAGGTGGTCCATCGTATTGACCATCCACATGGGCATGATGTAGGCGGTCACGTCGTCCGTCACACCCCGCATGAAGTGCAACATGTGCATCTCCATCGTCATGCGCAGTGGTGTTGCGACGTAAAAGTCCTGGGCAGGCACGCCCGGCGGCGTACCGATAAAGTCCAACGACTGCTGGGGCGTGAGATTTCGCGTGCCTGCCCGGTTGCCTTGCATGAACATGTTCGAGTACTTGTACTCAAACATCCACCCGCCCGCTTTGTGGACGTGTTCCCCGACGAGAAACGCGGGGGCGTGCGTATCGACCCGCCCGCCCTTGATGCCTCCGTGACCACCCGCAGATTCACCACCTTGCTGCTGCCCGTCAGACGCCCTGCCAAACTCGCTCCAACGCACCAGGTCAAACACCGAGTCCGAACCTAACGCTACGACCCGGGAAGAGGGGAGATTTACCGGCAACTGCGCCGACGCAGCCTGAGAGAACAAAAACGTGGCCAGAATCATAACGGTGGACGCTTGGTGGTCCAGAAAACGCCGGCGGCGGCACTTCATCTTCGAACTCCCAAACCAGTGTGAGGACACACGTTAACATTTCGGCAGAACTGACGATAAAGCAGTAAAATCTGCTGCCGGCTTAATTTTAATCGCCAATCCGCCCCTGACACTGGATTCTTTTTACCGCCAAACCCCGTTCCTCCCCATGCTACCCAAGCCACCCTTTCTTACTCGGATCTTAGCGCGCTTAAAAACGCGGAACGTGCTGACAGAAATTCTTTCTCGTGCACTGGGAAGAAATCGAAGCTAACCAAGCAATTCGGTGCGCAGTTGTCCACTCCCCGCAATAGGATTCGGTCGAGCGAGCCGGTCGGGTACCGTCGCCTGCGGGTCAATCCCCAGCAGGTGGTAGGTGGTCGCCAGGATATCTTTTGGTGACACCGGATTGTCAAGCACTTCACCTCCGTCGGGGGTCGTTTTACCCACGACCTTGCCTTGCGCGGTACCGCCACCCGCCAGGGCCACGGAATACGCGTTCGACCAGTGGTCACGTCCGCATCCCGGACGACTGGTGTCGATCTTCGGTGTCCGGCCATGTTCGCTCATCCAGATGACCAACGTCTCGTCCAACATGCCGCGCTGCCGCAGATCGTGAATCAGCGCCGGGTAGGTTTGATTAAAACCGGGCAACAACAGTTCCTTCATCCGGGGATAGTGAAAATTGTGCGTATCCCATGATCCGTTCTGGAATTGACCGAAACAGTCCCAATAAACGGACACAAATCGCCCGCCCGCTTCGACAATTCGTCGTGCTGCCAGACACGACTGACCGAATAACGTCATGCCGTACGCCTCCCGGACTTTGCGAGGTTCGCGGCCGATGTCCAGGGCTTGGCGCATTTTGCTGGTCGTCAGCAGCGATAGTGCCATTTGTCTTCGCTTGCGGTACAAACCAAGCCGGTCACTTTCGTCCAACCACCGGCGAGAGCGGTCGAATTGAGCCAACAACGACCGCCGTACACGCAATCGCTCGATCGAAATATCCTGCAGCAATTCCGCGTTTCGCCCCATGTGAAACCGTCCATCCGGTGTAGTTCCGCCAAACGGGTTCTTGAATTGCTTCGCTTGGTCCGGAGTGTTTTTTGGCGCTACCCTGGTTCCCGGTCCGTCGAAGTCGGTCCAGACAGGATCGTATTCAGATCCTAAATACGCAGCAAAAACACCTCCGTTCACCGCTGGATTGTCTGTTTTTGAATTCACCAGCCAGGGCAGTCCGATGTTCCGGGGGATGTCAGGAACGGAATCCGGGCTTTGCTGCTCGTCCATGTAATCCACCACCGAACCGATGTAGGGCCATTGCCGGGTGTCGAAGGCATTGGTCTCCAGTTCCAGGAAGTATCTGGGCAACCCGGTCACGGCGTACGCCAGCGCGTGCAGGGGATACGGATGCGTCATGGACCGAATGACCGTCAACTCGTCCACGACCTGGGCAACACCTGGTAACTGGTCACAAATATGCGTGCCGGGAACACTGGTGGCCATCGACTTGAACTCGCCTTGAATTTCTGCAGGTGCTTCCGGCTTGGGGTCGAAGGTCTCGTGGGAGGACGGAGAACCGTAAGGAAAAATCAGGATGCAGGATTTTGCTTTCCCGAACGACCTCGCAACATCGGCGCTCGTCGCCTGCACAGGACGATTTTGCAGAACGTCTGTAAGACTGATGCCCAGTGCCCCGAGGCCCCCGATCTGCAACAGGTCGCGGCGACTGATGCCATCGCAAAGCTTCTTACTGGTTCCCTCAATGCGCAGCACGAGGAGATCTCCTGTTGCAGATGACCAATGGCGAAACAAACAAGTTTCCAGGTAAACCGCTAATGCAGAACGATTGTGTTCGTTCTCCCGCTTCATGTAACGACTGTCAGGCCCACATTGCGGCAGTACTGGCAACCCGACAAAACCAGCGCGGGTTCCTGCGAAAAAACGGGGCCCTTTTTTCGCTGCGCTGCTGTACTGCTCTGCTACAAATCCTAACTTCTCCCTGCGAGGGTTACAACATTTTAGAAGTCATTGCCAGGGATCGAGCGCCGTTTTTGAACTTCTTCTGGAACCCCTACGAGAAGAGTTTGCCGAGTTTCGTGGCGTTTGTACCTCGCAGCCACAAACGTCAGATGAACGGCCAGCAGGTGACAAACAACAGCGTAGAACACGGCCTGCAGGTTCCTCAAAATGAGCCGTCACATCGCGTGACCCGGCCGCCGACTACTGATAACCGCCGCCCAGCCAGACGGCGGACAAAATCACTGGAAACAGTGTCATCCGCCGCGAAAAGATGTTTGCAAAAATGGCGGAAGTGCATGGGAATCGAACCCACCGGCCGCACGGGTACGCACGGCCCAACGGTTTTGAAGACCGCGGCCACCACCAGGCATGCAAGCACTTCCAGTTTTTGCTTCACGGCGTCTGTCAATCCACAATGAATTCACCGCCGTTGTCACCAAGCTGATGTCGAGCTTCGACTATAGCATTTCTGTCCTATCCAACCAGTCGGGGGTTCTCCCGCAACCCCCGGTTCTATTCAAGACGTACGCTTCAGGCTGACTTTGTGGGCATCCAACTTCCTAGCCCATCAAACCTCACGGACCCCGGGAGCCCACAACAAACATCCCGATCAAACCGGTTGGAAAACAAGGCAACTCGCCGAACCGGGCTTGGTTCCGGGCATAGAATTGTGGCTGTCACGCGAAGGAAGCAAACCCGGAAAAGTGAAACCGGAAAGGGCCTCACGGCAAGGGGTTGTGACCGTGTGGAAAACACTGTGAGCCGCGCCGTTGTGTCGTGTACTCCCAGGCAGCAAAGGGTGGCACACCCTGCACACAACAGCCACCGTTGCTTGCCGGCGTTACAAACCGAGGACACAAAAGAAGTTGCGCAGACCGGGGCAAACCGCTTTTTCCCCCGATCCAAACAGGCCTTCGACACCTTCCACCGGGAGTGGTCAAACAGCACCTTGCTGATGGAGGCGGGCTGGCCTTTGGAAAAACTGTCATTTCGTGAAAAACTTACCATTTTTCCTGCAATTCCAGCGGGCGTCACACTGTTCGTCAGGACTGAAATTGCGTTGTAGAGCCAGTGCAAATCTGTTATACTGCCACTGCTATGCTGGAACGTCTGAAAACGGATTTTGGAGCCTTGGACCGTGTGTTCTCTGTTAAAAAAACCTCTGTTTTTGGCAGTCTTGTGGGCTTGCTTGTGTGGGCCGGGACAACTGCTTTTGGCTGACTGGCAGGTGAGCCCTCATCAGATTGAACTTCGCCACCCCGAATCCTCGCAACAAGTAGTTGTCGGCACGAAGTCTTCCGATGAGCGTTCCCTCGATCTGACACGTCTGGTCGAATTCAGTTTCACCAACCCAGAAGTGGCAAGTATCGATGACCGCGGCCTGGTAAAGCCTTTATCGGACGGAGAAACCGAGCTGCGAATTCGGCACGACGGTCAGGAACAGCTTCTACCAGTTGTCGTCACCGCCTGGCAACAAATCGATTCTCCCTCGTTCTACCACGACATCATTCCTGTCCTTTCCAAGGCGGGCTGTAATTCGGGCCGCTGTCACGGTAAGGCTGAGGGGCAGAGGGGCTTTAAACTCAGTATTTTTGCCACGGATCCAGAGGCTGATTACCAAGCCATCGCCCGGGACGGCATCGGAAGACGCGTCTGGGCAATTGCTCCCGAACAAAGCCTGGTGCTGCTGAAAGGTGCAGCAAAAATACCTCATGGCGGAGGAAAGTTATTCGCCCCTGACAGCGAACTCTGGCAGAAACTTCGTCGTTGGATCGCTTCAGGGACACCGCTTGACGAAACGACAGAGTCCCCGTCACCCAGAGAAATCGTCCGTTTGATCCTCGAACCACAGCAGGTCATCCTGGACGGAGGCGGATCACAACAACTGCAACTCACCGCAATTGATCGCGCGGGTGAGCGTCACTGCGTCACGACCATGGGCACGTACGAATCGAATATGGAATCCATGGCAAGGGTGGATGGGCGTGGATTGATCGAGTCAAGTGACATGCACGGCGAGGCAGTGATCCTGGCGCGTTACATGAACAATGTGACGGTATGCCGAGTGACCCTGCCTCAAGTGGGAGTCACGGTGGAGCGTGCTCCCGAACACAACTTCATCGACGGGCACGTCTGGGACAAACTTGAACGGCTCGGTTTTCAATCCAGTGCACTGGCAGACGATGCGACATTTCTGCGGCGGGGCTTTCTGGACACTATCGGAACACTGCCTACGACGGAGGAAGCCCGCCGGTTTCTGACCGACCCTTCCGCTGACAAGCGTTCCCACCTGATCGATCGGCTGCTTGAACGAAATGAATACGCCGAATACTGGGCCATGAAATGGTTGGACCTGTTGCGTGCCGATCAGCGAAAAATTGGCGCCCAAGCCACTGTCGCTCTGCAACGCTGGTTACGTCGGCAGTTCCGGGAAAATCGGCCTTTCGATCAAATCGCTTACGGGCTGGTGACGGCGCAGGGAAATCCACAGATGGAAGGCCCGGTTTCGTTCTATTCAACTCTTGAAAAACCCGAAATCGCAGCACGTGAGATCAGCCAACTGCTGCTGGGGGTTCGAATTGAATGTGCCCAATGTCATCACCACCCCTCTGAAAAGTGGAGTCTGGCGGACTACTGGGCACTGGCCGGATTTTTCACCGGAGTAAAAAACAAAACAGTCCCCGGATTTGGCAACGTGCTTCTGTCCCGGGGCGGCAAAGACCTGGAGCATCCCCGTACCGGAGAAACACTGCCGGCCCGCGCGCTGGGAGCCGAACCGGTTGCCTTGTCCGACCAAGAAGACCGCCGTCGCGTGTTGGCCGATTGGATGATCAGCCACGACAATCCGTTCCTGGCCAAGACGATCGCCAACCGGCTGTGGTCCCACTACCTGGGACGGGGGCTGGTCGAGCCCATCGATGATATGCGTGAAACCAACCCTGCCACCAACGAACCGTTGCTGGAGGCGCTGACTCAGCACATGCTCGATGTCGGCTTTGACTTGAAAGCTTTCACGCGCACCCTGTTGCAGTCACGAACTTATCAACTGAGCCCGACGACCAATGCCAGCAATGCCAGCGACATGCAGAACTTTTCCCACGCCCTGCAAAAAACAATCTCGGCCGAAGTGCTGCTGGATGCAATTTGCCAGGCAACCGGTGTTCCCGAGGAGTTCAACGGCTGGCCGGTGGGGTATCGCGCCATTCAGATCTGGGATAACCGGATGCCCAGTTACTTTTTCCGGGTCTTTGGACGTCCGATTCGGGCCACCGTTTGCGAGTGCGAGCGTAGCGACCAACCCAGCATGTCCCAGGCACTCCATCTGCTCAACGCACCGGAAATCACGCAGAAAATCACGCATCGTCACGGGCGTGCCCGTCGACTGGCTGAACAGATTGAATCATCCGATAAAATATTAGAAGAACTTTATCTTTGCACACTATCCCGCCTTCCAAATCAAAAGGAACGTGATCTGATGTCGGCAGCGTTTTCCCACCACCAAAGCGACCACCGGGCTGCTGCCGAAGACATCCTCTGGGCCCTGCTCAACTCAAAAGAATTTACGGTCAACCACTGAGGAACAGCGAATAACGACCGGTAACCCGTCCAAAACTTTACTCCGAACACTAACATCCATTTTCCTCCGGGATTTAACCAAGAGGTCACACGATGCTGAAATTATCGATTGACCGGAAGGCTGTCCGTCACTGCGCCGGCATCTCACGAAGGTCTGCATTGCGAGTCGGTGCGGGCGGGCTGATCAGCGGGCTGACACTGCCCCGCATACTCGAACTGCAGGCCAAGGCGGCCTTACCGACGGGTGCGAAAGCCAAGTCGTGTATTTTTCTGTTCCTGGAAGGCGGACCCCCACATCAGGATATGTGGGATCCCAAACCCGATGCTCCCAGCGAGTACAGCGGCCCGTTCAAAGCCATCAGTACCAATGTACCTGGTACCTTCGTGACCGACCAACTTCCGTTGTGTTCACAAATGGCGGATAAGTACACCATCGTCCGCAGCCACAGCCACGATGACGGTGGTCACACGACGGGCTACCATCTCTTGATGACCGGGCACAAGGCAGCTTTTGCAGATGGTGACAATCCAGTTCCGAACAACGCTTATTATCCGTCGTTAGGATCGGTCGTTTCTCGAAGCCTGGGGTCGCGCGGACCCGTGCCGTCTTACATCAATCTTCCGCACCCCATGGCTGCAGGTGGTCCGGGATTTTACGGGACACAGCACGCACCCTTCGTCATTGATGCAGACCCGTCTCAACCCGATTTCGCGGTCCGTGACTTGTTCCCGTCCGGCCCGGGTTCCAGCAGCCGCCAACGCCTGCGCAACCAATTGTTGTCAGGGATCGACCAGTTGGAGCGAGTGCGAAATCACGGTCCTGCCGAGGTGCTATCAAAATATTACGAACGGGCTTACAGCCTGATCTCATCGCCAAATGCCAAACGGGCCTTTGACATCAAGGAGGAACCTGATGAGGTGCGCCAGATGTACGGCCACACTCAACTTGGTCAATGTGCCTTGTTGGCCCGTCGGCTGGTCGAGTCAGGTTGCCGATTCGTGGGCGTGGACGCTCCCGGATGGGATGTGCACTTCAACTGCTTCCCCAGTCTGCGTACGGATCTGATTCCCTACGCCGATCGCGCGTTCAGTGGTCTGATCACCGACCTGGAACGCCGTGGTCTGCTGGACGAAACCCTGGTTGTGATGATGGGTGAAATGGGACGCACTCCAAAAATTAACGCCGGAGCCGGTCGCGACCACTGGTCGATGGCTCAGTCGATTGTTTTCGCCGGAGGAGGCACACAACCGGGGCGGGTGATTGGCGCAACGGACGAGCATGCAGCCGCCCCCGTCACTCAACCGGTCACCGTGAACGATGTTCTCAGAACCATCACGACATTGCTGGGAATCGACCCCGACAGAGTGTACTGGGATCCCCTGGGACGTCCCGTACCGGTCGTCGCCGACGGCGGCCTCATCGAGAACCTGGTATAAGACCACCTACAACCCTTTAACAGCCGCTCAACTTCCTGGAATTCGCGGAACGTCAAAGCTTTTGCGCGCCCTGCACCTGAAATTTGCGGGGCGGGTTTTCTGGCAACCAGTTTGCTGCCTCAGGTATTGCCACCCACAAAACCGGGGTCAATCCGGGAACTGGCGCAATATTCTTAACGGAAAACCTGCTTGTTGGGGAACATTTAACAGCGTTACCGGGAAGACGGGTAGCCACCTGCCGCTCACCTGTCTTTTGGTGCCAAGCAAAATCTAGCTTTTACCCTTCGTCGCTGTCATGTTAAAGTAGAGGAAACTGACAGGGTGCACGACCGGGCGGAGTGCCCAAATGAACAATGAGTGCCAAATGAACAATTCCCGCCCGGACGGGTTGTCTCCGGAACGAACAAGCTGAACCTCTCACCAGCCACATTGTGAATCCATGCAACGCCTTCTGATTTCCATCGTCATCGTTCTGAGCACTACCCGTGGTCTCGCTGCCAATGCAAACGCGGTGGACTATGTCGGCGGCGTCCAACAGCCACCGGTCATCGGATACATGTATCCCCCCGGCGGACTGCCCGGCCAAACGTCCGAGGTCACCTTGGGAGGCTATGACTGGACGCCCGACATGCAGGTCTTCGCGCACGACCCGCGCATTCAACTCGAGATCCTGGCAACTCCCGGTCCGATCATTGTTCCGGAGCCACCTTACTGGATTGGAAAAAAGTCCCATCGTCCACCCGAATTTTTACCACGAGAAACACGTGCGCGCCTGACAATCGCAGAGGACGTCCCGCCGGGGGTCTATTGTTGGCAGGTCGCCAACGCCAATGGCGCTTCAGATTGTGGACGTTTCCTGATTGGCCGGGGCCGCCAACTTGTGGAGGAAGATACTCGTGACGAGTCTCAGCCACTGGGAACCCTGCCGGTCACGGTCACCGGACAAATTAAAAAAGTGGCCGAAGTCGATCGCTATGCTTTCAGCACGGACAAGTCTGGGCCGGTCACCTGCTCAATCATGAATCATGATATCGGTTCAAAGTTGAACGCGATCTTCGAAATCAGGAACTCGCAAGATGAACTTGTGGCAGACGTGGCCGACACGGTGGGCGCCGACTCCGTGCTGACCTTCCACGCCGAAGCTGGTTCGGACTACACGGCATCGATCTACGACGTTGATTTCCGAGGCAATCGATCGTTCATCTACCAGATTTCTTTCGCCGCTGGTCCCCACGTCGTGGCAGCCCTTCCGGCCGCGGGACGCCGTGGTGAAAAGCAGACGGTCAAACTCCTTGGCTACGGCGTGGCGACAGGCGGTTCCAAGCTGGAATCGGTCACACGCGAAATCGATTTTCCCCAGGACCTCCAACAGACGTCTCTCCACTATCAGTTGGAGACACCGTTCGGCAAGGCGGCTCCCGTGGAATTACCGATCAGTAACCTCCGGGAAAAAGTGGAAACAGCCGATCGTTCTTCTGAGTTCCAGCCACTGACCATACCCGTTGCGGTTACCGGCACCATTGACAAACCGTTCGGGTCGGACCGCTTTCGCTGCTCGGGCAACCGGGGGGACGTCTGGAGAATCGAAGTCCAGGCAGCCCAGATCGGTTCTCCCTTGGATGTCTCCCTGGCCATCAAGGATGCCCAGCAGAAGGAATTGGCTTCCGGGGACGACTCGGCAACCTCGAGCGATCCCGTGCTGGATTTCAAGGTCCCCGATGACGGTGAGTACGACATCGTGGTGCAAGATGTGACAGGGCAGGGGGGTGTCGAGTCTGCGATTTATCGTTTGGCCTGGCTACCTGTCACACCCGATTTCAAACTGACCTGCCCGCCGACCCTGAACGTGCTCACCGGTGAAAAAATCACCCTTGCCATTGGCATTGAACGCAGTGGTGGGTTCACGGGAGCGGTTTCACTTCAGTTGCAAGGAATTCCTCCCGAATACAGTCTCCCCACCCCATTGGTGATCCCGGCGGGGGAAAAAAGCCTATCGGTCGAGTGTACCCCGCCGGAGACCCCGGCAGCCAAGGCCTTCATGGTGGCTGTTACGGGCGAGGCCGACCTGGGATCCTATCGACTGCTTCGCGAGACGTCCCCTTGCGTTGTCAGTACAACCCTCGAACCACCGTTTAGCGTTGACGCCGAAGGCAAAGACGACGTCACCAAGTGGCCACGTGGCTCCACCTTTCCCTACCCGGTCCTGATCGACCGGAAGGAGGGATTCACAGGGGAAATCACCCTCGTAATGTCAAGCAAGCAAGGGCGGCGAAGACTGGGCATCACCGGCCCCGAACTGCAAGTCCCGTCGGATGTCAAGCGAATTCTCTATCCGATCTTTCTACCCGAATGGCTGGAAACGACGCGCACTTCCAGGCTGGTGGTCAATGGTGTGGCCCTGGTCAACGATCCCCAAGGCACGCCGCGTTATGTCGTCACCCGGCAAAAAACTCGCATGGGATTCTTGCCTGTCGGTGGCCTGTTGAAACTGACTGCCGACTCTACGGAATTCACGGTAGCCCCCGGCGAGAGTTTTGCTGTACTCTTAACCGTGCTCCGCTCGCCGACATTCACAGACCCCGTTGACCTGGAAGTCGTCAATACCGACGGTACAAACTTTCTGGTGGCCGACGCGCCCGGCCTGCTGGACAGTCAGAAACAGGCGGGCATTTCGATCGGCACGACGACCCAACTTGCAGCGGGAGAACACGAACTGGTAATTCGTGCCTCCGCCTATAAAAATGGATACCTGGCGGTGATCTCCGAAACCAAGATTGTGGTGCTGGTGAAATAGCTTGCCGGTGAAGACGTGAATCGACGCGATTCGTCTGAACTGACGCCCCCCGACTGAAACTTGCTTACGAATCCTGCCACGTTCCTTGGCCCCTCTCATTTTTCCGGAAACGGAAAGAAGTAAAATGAGCGGAGGCAAGGTCATTGAAAGCTGTGCAAAACAGCGGCCGTTTCCTGACACTCGCCTGCTGTCCATCGGTGGGCGTCACTGCGGAGGAACTTCAACAACATGTGTCGCCAAAGAATCACACACCTGGTTTGTTTTTTCATCCTCTGGTTTCTCAACCATGGACCGGCTACTCCTCTGCAAGCCGCAGAAACAATTTCCCGAGCCGGTCGTACTGCTGAGGTGTCGAACTCGTCCGGCAGTCCTCTGGCAACCCTGGTCGACGGCCAGATCGTCCTGGAAAACAAAAATTTACGCGCCGTATTCAGTCCCAAAAGTGGTTCCCTGGTGAGCCTTGTCTCCAAACAAACAGGTTGGGAGGTACAACGACGACCCGAACTGGGACGCAACTTCCGGATGCTTGTCCCGCTGCCTGAAAGAAGAAACAACCAAGTATTGGGAAACGAGCAAAAGGCGCCCCGTGTCCGCCTCGATCCGGAGACTCGCAGTATCTCGTTCACCTGGCAGGGACTGGATAGTGAACATGCCGAAGACTTGAACATCCAGTTTGTGGGAAAAGTCAGGATTACCGAGAGGCACCTGGAATTTAAAGCAAAAGTGTCGAATCAAAGCGGCCATACGATTGAGACCATCGATTGGCCCTACCTCGGAGAAATTTCTTTACCTCCTCGTGCCACGTATTTTGACCATCTGCGATTGAGTTATTGCGGCATGCTGAAAAGTCCCCTTTACCCCGAATTCAAGAACGAAGCCGGTTACTGGGGTGCCGATTACCCCCTCCAGTTTTCCAAGCACCCGACTGCCCCCTTCGTACTCGCTGACTCGGGGCAACAGGGACTTTACATGGGGTATCACGACGCGACCCTGGACCGCATGCTAATGTTCACCTTTCGGATGAAGCCAGGTTATGTACGCACTGATTTCTTTAACTCGGGCACCATACCTGTCACTGACAAGATCTCTGGCGAGCCGGTACGTCTGGAACTCAACGCTGTGCACTTCACTTACCTGGCCGACGGAGAAACACAATCGTTGCACCCGATCGTTGTTCAGCCCTACACGGGATCCTGGCACCGCGGAGTGGACTGCTACAAAGCGTGGCGAGAAACCTGGTCGGCTAGCGGTTACGACTCGCACGAGCTTCCCGGTTGGGTTCGCCAGGTGCACTCCTGGCAGCAGATCCACATCAACTCCCCCGAGGACGAGTTACAGGTGAAGTACAGGGACCTCGTGCAGTACGGTCGTGACTGTGCTGAACACCAGGTAGCTGCCATCCAGTTAACCGGCTGGACGCTCCATGGTCAGGATCGAAGTAATCCTTCCCACGATGTGGACCCGCGACTGGGAACGGAAAAGGACCTGGCCTGGGCCATCGACCAGATTCAAAAACTGGGTGTCAAGGTAGTGATGTTCAACAAGTTCACCTGGGCAGATCGCTCCTCAGACTGGTTTCGCAGGGAACTGGTGAAACATGCTGCCAAGGACCCCTACGGCGATTACTACGTGCATCCGGGCTACCGCTACCAGACCAGTGCTCAACACGCAAACATCAACCTGAGGCGATTGGTTCCCATGTGCCCCGCCAGCACCTCCTGGCGAAACATCGCACTGGCTGAATTCAAAAAATCTCTGGCACTGGGGGCTGACGGGATGCTGTACGACGAAAACCAGCATCATGGCTCGACACACTACTGCTTCGACCCCTCGCACGACCATCGCCATCCGGGTCACATTTTCGCGGGCGACCTCGTGCTGGCCAGACAATTCCACCAGATCAAGCAGCAGCAAAAACCTGATTACCTGATCGCCGGCGAGGGATCTTTTGATCTGCAAATTCCGTATTACGGAATTTCTTACATTCGCATCCCACGAAATCACGTTCCGCTTCACCGCTACATGGCGCCGGATTCGCACATCATGATCGGCATTTTTGGCCACAACGACCGCCACCTGATCAATCAGGCCCTCATGTACCGGTACATCTTCAGCTACGAACCACGACACTACAAAGGCCGTCTGCACGAGTTTCCGCTCACGCTGGATTACGGTAAGCGGGTGGACCGCCTGCGCAGGAAATATCACGACCTGCTCTGGGAGGGAGAGTTTCGCCACACGGTTGGCGCGAAGGTTCACACGAGCGATAAGACTTTCGACAGTTATTCTGTATTCGTTGACCGGAAAAGCGGTCGGCGCGCGGTGATCGTCTCCAATCCCGATCCTGGGAAGACGATCTCCGTGAAAGTCGAACTCCCGGGCAAAACACGTCCTCTCATTTCGGCCACCCCGGAGGATCCGCGGCCCGTTGCCAGCGATGGCCGGTCGGTCCTGCCGGCGCTGTCCGCGGTGGTGTTCATGGAACAGGGAAGCTGACCCGCCCCACGGATGACAATGGCTTGAATTCAAAGCCGGCCGCTTTTACTCCCGGAAAGCGAAAGCGTACAACTGTGCCTCAAACAGGTGAAACCGCAGGATCAGTGGTTTGCCCGCAAGTTCCGACACGTCCTGCACATCGCCGAATTTCACCACGTGCCGCAAATCGTCACCGACTACGGGTTGCGACGCGGGCCAACTGCCGAGCCGGCGAAGTGACATGTCCAATAGTTCCACGACGATCTTCCCCTGCGGCTTGACGTTGGCATTCAATTCCAACCGGCTACCGGAAAACTCCAACGGCACGGTCGTCAGCGTGCCGCCCGCAGGGGGTCCGTCGACGGAAACAAAACGGTCTTTCTGCCAGGTTGCCAGACCGATTCCCGTGCGATGCTTTCGCTCGGTTTGATCGACGGGACCGTGCGTGTGGCTGGATCCAAAGTAATAGAGTCGCACCTCGTCCTGGTGATCGAAGGCATAAGAAGCGGTGCATAGCATGCCACCATCCCAACGACCCGGCTGATCGAGTTCGATGACGGGCTGGCGAAAAGGACGCTGCCATTCTTTCAAATCGCGTGTGACCGCGAATTGCACTTCCATCGGACCATCCTGGTTTCCGTAATTGGGAACATTTAAGGTGGCGGTGAAGATCCAGGGAAAACCGATCAGGCAGCTTTCAGCCGCGTAGGCCCCCATGCCGTAGATTTCCGCCCGCATCACATTGGGGTTGTCCGGGTATTTCAGCAGAGGACGCACCTTTTCCGATCGAATGCGGCTACCGAAGTCGTCACGACGGTCCGCCACAATGGCTGGCCGCGCCTCGGACCAGTGCACGAAGTCGTGGCTGAAGGATGTCCACGTGGTTCGACGCCGTCGGCCCATCACCGGCATGGCCTGCTTGGCAAATACCATGAACCGCTGATGCGTGTCGCTCCAACAGGCAGTGATCACATCCTCCACGTACGACATTGGCAAAATAGTCCCCGGGCCCGTATC
The DNA here is from genome assembly GCA_002726515.1 of Planctomycetaceae bacterium. GTDB lineage: Bacteria > Planctomycetota > Planctomycetia > Pirellulales > Pirellulaceae. The sequence goes on from PBTE01000054.1 coordinate 34,685, forward strand.
GCGCCAGTGTAATCCATCGGCAGAGACCATGCTGCAATAGCCACGGTCATACTGGTAGCAGACCATTTTGTAACGCCGATTGGGATCCGGATCGTGCGGGTCCTTCATCACGCTGGCTAACAGGCAGTCGGCGACGGCGTTGTGTGGTTTGCCGTTATCCGACTCGATCGTTCCCCGATGCCTTTTATCCCAACGGATCCCGTCGAGACTGGTGGCGTAGAAGGTCACTTCACGGGAAAAATAATCGCTGCGTGCACCCAGATACCACATCTTGAAGATTTTTTCATCGTTATCGTACAGCACCGTACCATACAACTGGACCGACTCCCCTTCGCACGGTTGGTCCGGTTTCAAAAGGGGTTCGCGAGACACTTTCCGAGCCGGGTGCAACGTAAAGCTGACTCCCCGGGCATCGAACACAACTTCCCGTTCAATGAACAGCTGAGATTTTGAACCGACGTCCAGAACCGTCTTCTGCGGATTGGCCAACCCGTTCGGTATCCCGCAGAGGAATGTCAACAAAAGCAGCAGGCCGGCGAAAAAAGGGCGTCGATGCATGGGGTCTGGCTCCAGGTAAAAATAATGCACTATCAATGCGTCTGAAAGATCTGCGGTCCACCACTATAGCAGACTCTGGTGCGTTCCTTGATACCCTGGCAACACTTTACCGTAATTCCGCAAAGAACACGGGCACGATCTTTCTCGGTTCGATGGTCCGGTTACAAGCGACGCGTCAATTCGTCACCGAGACAACACAACTTCCAGCCGCCGGTACACAAACCTCAATTCCGGAAGGCAATCCCTTGGGCCGGTAAAACAATTTCTGCAAACGCTCGTTGAGCACCGCGACTGCATCGGCCCGCACAATTGCCATCGCGCAACCTCCCAGACCAGCGCCGGCCAACTGGGCGCCCAGCACGCCGGGAGTACGCAACGCAATGTCGACCAGGGCATCCACTTCCAATACACTGCACCCGTAACCTCCCGGTTGGTTGTGCAGTTGCGCTGTTCCAATGCCTTTCGGATCTTCACTTTCCACATCGTCAATCAGCCCTTGCAGGTAGGTGTCCGAAACGTCTGATTCGAACGGCACGTGCGACAGATCATCTGCCACCCGGTAGCACCGTTCACCGTCATGAGAAATCGACATCAAACGCCCCAGTTCCTCCATCCTGTCGTTTTCCAGACATGCCAGAGCCTGCTTGGCCCGCGCACATTCGGCGATCCCAAACAGCATCACGGCCCGAATGGGATACTCCCGGGGTGCCTCGGGATCGTCAAGTTGAGCCAGAATTTGTTGTTGGGCCACGGGATGATAGGACGCCAACTCCCGCGCTTCCTGCGCCGTCACGGACTTGGGCAGGCTTAAAATCACTCGATAAATCTGAGCCAGGTCAACACCCAAATGGTCGGGGCAGATATCTCGCACGAACCGTACCAGGGGTGCGTATTGCGGGTACTTGGCGTGAATCCAGGCAATGCCCAGAAGATAAGATCCTACGCGCGAGTTAAAGATTGCCCTGGCTCCCGCGGCTTTCTTTGCCTGCAAAAACGAATTGCAGACGACCAGATGATGATCCTCCGGAAAACGCACTCGGCTCAGTAGGTCAAAATCGTGAAATTTCACGTGGCTGACCGCGCCCTTGGCACCAAACTTCATGGCCGCGTGGTCAGCACTACCACCGCGGGTGCCGACAAACCACTCGCCCTCGCCACAGAAATTGACAAACTGGCGGGGAACAACATCCAGTCCATTGAGTGCAACGGCAGCTTCCGCTGTCGAAACGACCAACGCCGATGAAGAACTCATGCCCGCAGCAACCGGTATGTTTCCACTGACGACCAGATTCATCCCTACCAGCTTTTGCTGGCGGTACTCCATCTGCAAACGCATGATGGCCGCTTCGATGTAAAAACTCCAGTGACCCGCAGATTGGCGTAGTCTTCTCTGCAGTTCCAAACTGTTCACACAACTCAGCCAGTCATCCCAGTCAAGCTGGCTCACCAGTTGACCCAGGGAAATCGAAGTGTCCGAAAACTCCTCCTGTTGCACGTTACGAATTTCAATCCGGTCATCATCGCGCGGGGATGCCACCAGAATCACTTCCTGATTGACGGCCATCAAGTTGCAGCAGCCTCCCTGCCAGTCGATGTGGCGTCCCATGATGTTAATTCGGCCCGGCGAGCGCACCAGAATCACCGGGGAATCGCCACCGAACTCCTTTCGGAACAGGGACAGCGCAGTCGCGTAGGCCGTCTGCCGTTCCCTGATCAACTCGGGGGCATCACCATAAAAAGACCGTAATGTCTCGTCCGTGGCCAGTCGGTGTTCGTCGGCAGAAAATATTTCCTGCCAGTCGTCCACGGTCCGCAGCCGTTCCGGTCCCATCCGGCCTACCAGTTGTTCCTCGGCTTTGCAGCGTTGTCCTTGCAGGACGTCCTCGATCTCCAACAACTCCTCGGGGTTATTAAAAGACATCACCTCTCGCGACTTTTGCGTGGCCACAAAATTGCAGCGAAACCTCGTCCCCTGGTCGTCCGTGGCGGTGAGAATCGCCGTCACCGCTTCAGTCAAATGTTCTTCACCTAAAACATTATTTTTCGTCAGATGCTCCAATCCGTATCGCAACGCTCCGGCACGCACCAGGTAAACAGATTCGTTGCAATAGTTCGAGCGTGCTGCATCATCGGCACTGACGACCAGGCCCTGAGACCCGAAATTGAACTCGCTGCTAGCCTGTCGCAGTCCTTCCAGTAAGTAATCCCGGTCCAACTGGCCATTGCCCGCCAGGTCCCATTGAGGATTGCCCAGCACCATCTCCAACGTAGCGTCATCTCCCAGTTCAGCAGCAAGGATTTCACTGCACCGCTCCCGTTGCATCGTTGCACTCGAGGATGCCTGCAACTCCTGCTCCAGGACCCTTCGGCACTTGCGCAAACGCACATCCGCCATCTCCACAATGGCCAGCGGACTTCCGTCGGTGCGGAACAAAACCCGGCCTGCGGACCGGGCGGCAATTTCAGCCGGAGTAACCAGTAACGACAAGTCGGATGAGAATTGCTCGTGGGCATCCACCAGACGCAGCAACAAACTGCTTTCAATCAGTTTGTCGCCGGCGACGACGAGAATGCAAGCATCGTCACCGACTGAAGACAAGGCCCGCATCCCACACCGAGCCGCGTCTCCCGTGCCACGTGCTTCACTTTGGTAGGCAAACACAGCGTTCGAAAACGCCCGACCCACCGTCTGAATGACCTGGCCCGCCATGGCGCCCACCACCACAACATTTTGAGAAACCCCGGCCCGGTTGTAGGTCTCCAGGGCGCGCACGATGGCCGGAACACCAGCAACGTCAAAACACACCTTGTGCCGGTCACCGGCTTGCATCCGCCGCCCTTCACCGGCAGCGAGCACCAGGGAGTAGAGTTCTTTGGTCTTTGCCATCACAGGCTCTATTTTACCACAAATGCTTCGGTCCGGAATCGAACCGGCGGGGGTAACTACCTGTCACATCATGGTTTGGGTCTCATGCTCCAAACTATCACCGGGTGACTCACTCATCACCGGGGAGCGATTCTGACAGCATCCGCAACCAGTTTCCATGAAAGATTGCATCCAGGGCCGCGTCATCATATCCCCGAGCGGCAAGAATCGCGTCAAGCTTCTGGAGATCCGCAATACTTTCCAGCCCCGTAGGGCACTGTTCCGTACCAAACCCACCGTCTAAATCTGAACCGAACGCGGCATGCCGCGCGTTTCCCGCCAGTTGACACACGTGGTCGATGTGGTCGGCCACCGCGTTGATACTGACCACTTCCCGTGAAGTGCTACCTGAAACAAATCCGGGGGCCAGCATCCAGGCATCCAGCGCAGAGCCGATGACCCCGTTCCGTTCAATGATCATGTTCAGTTGTTCATCACTGAACTGTCGCTGATGAGGCACCAGTTCACGACAGTTTTGATGACTTGCCAACAGCTTACCGCCAAATACCTCCAACGCCTCATAAAAACTCGTGTCGCACAAATGAGTCGTATCAAGCAGTATCCCCAACCGTTCAAACTCGGCCAACAACTCCCGGCCCGCCGAAGTCAACGGGCCTTCTTCACCAGTCCCTGACGCGTAGGCACTTTTTCCATAGTGGACCAGGCTTGCGCAGCGCAGCCCATCCTCATACCAGGTTTCCGCTTGCGCCGGGTTGACGATTGCATCCGTTCCTTCCATCGCGATAACGCCCCCGATTGGCTGGGCAAAGTCCGTTGCGTTGGACTGCTGCGGCCCGGTCCAATGTCGCCAGTGCTCCTCCAGTTCGCCGGCGGTGCGAATGATCCGCATCTGACCTTCTCGCTCCAGTTGCCGGTAATAAGCCAATTGACCCTGGGCAAACGCATAGGCCCCGGCGTGCGCGGGAAAATCCAAAAAACCACCAAGAGCACCACTCGGATTTCCGTAGGGAACGCGTGCCATCATGGTGACAAAACCGACCGCGATCCGCCCCTTGCGCATTTCCGGCAGACTGATCGTGGCGCGCCCCCGGTACTTCCAGTCCGTGTAGGTTGCATCCACCTCGTTCAGTCGGTCCAACGGAACTGTCAAATCCCTTTTCAAAGACAGGGCATTCCAGGCAAGATCAAGATGGCTATCAATGATGTTTCGCAATTCGAGGAACTCCCTTTTTATGTGCTGGCATGGGCTCAACAGTCCGGAACCGGATGGCAAACCAATCCTATCACGTTTCTCTCAAAACGTACGTTGCTCGCTTGTTTGTTACGACAAATCCCGCCTCCGCCTATCAGCGGGGGTATTCCAGCAGGTCCTTGTCTCGGCCCTGCGGGACGGAGGCCGCAGGAGGTTACAAACGATGTGAAATGGTGGTCGACTGCGGAAAAAATTTTCCACATTCAGCCTTGCTCCATGAAGGCCGTCCGCCCCGGGTGCTCCCACTCGGCGGAAGTCAGGTAGCCGCAATCCACGGTCAACGAGGTGCCGGTGATACCCGCCGAGTCCTCACAGGAAAAAAACAAAATGGATTTGGCAACGTCCAGTGGCGTCAAAGCGACCCCCATGGGTACGCGTTGTAAACGATTTGCCAAGGTCGCCTCCGGGTCAGGCGTCGTATCAAGATGTTCCCGTAGCATCGGTGTATCGGTGATGCCGGGGCAGACACAATTGCAACGCAATCCGTCGGCGGCGTAGTCCAGCGCAATCGAACGGCTAAGCCCTAACATGGCGTGTTTCGAAGAAGTGTAAGCTGGCGTACCCGCCTGACCAACAAAACTGCTGATAGAACCTACGTTGACCATGTAACTACGTGGCACCTGCTTGAAATAGGAGAGTCCATGCTTGAGCGAGAAAAAAACGGACTTCACGTTCACCGCCATCAGGCGGTCCCAGTCCGATTCGCTGTATTCATGTAACAGCTGGACATGCACCATGCCCGCATTGTTCACGATGATCTGCAGCCCACCCCAGGCCTCGGCAGTACGAGCCAGGGAATCACGCACCTGATCTTCCTGACCAACGTCACAACCAATGGCCATGGCCTGGCCACCAGCCGCTTCGATTTTGTCAGCCAGGCGCTGCCCCAACTCCAGTCGTCGGCCTACCAGGGCAACCCGGGCACCTTCCTCAGCAAACAATTCAGCAGCAGCAGCTCCAATACCAGAGGTAGCACCGCTGATCCAAGCCACTTTTCCAGCCAGTCGTTTGCTCATCGCCTTCAGTTCCCTTGCGTTACCATGTGGCGCGACCACTTTTCCTGAAAGCCCGGGCGGTCGAAGACTTCCTGATTGACCACACCCCGTGGCCGTTTGCCCCGAGATAAATCCACCATGCTGCGACAAGCCGTGATTCCGATATCCCGGAACAACTCTTCGGTCCACGCAATGCTGTGGGGAGCCAGCAGCACGTTGTCCAACTCTCCAAACCGATGCGGGCTTTTGATTGGCTCACCTACGAAACAATCGAGGGCCGCTCCGGCGATCCGTTTCTCTACAAGAGCCTCGTACAAAGCGTCTTCATTGACAATGCCACCCCTCGCGGTGTTCAGCAAGTAGGCATTCGATTTCATCCGGGAAATCTGGTCCGGACCAATCAAGTCGCGTGTGTCATCGTTCAAGGGACAGTGGATCGAAACGAAGTCGGCTTGCTGCACGAGTTCGTCAAGTTCTACGAGGCGCACTCCGGCAGCCTCAGCGGCTGCAGGTTCAGCGTAAGGATCGAATGCAATCGGTGGATTCATGCCGAATCCGGCAACCATTTGGACCACGGCGCGACCAATTCCACCCAACCCGACGATTCCGAGCGTGCGATCTCTCAATTCAGTCCCCATCAGGCCCACCCGATCGTCCCACCTGCCGGACCGCACCAATTGATCTTTCGCGCGAAAATGATGAGTCAGGGCAATCATCCACCCAACTGTCGCCTCAGCGACCGGCCGGTCCACCGCGCCCGCCGTAATCACCAGCGCCACATCAGACCGCGTACAAGCCTCCACATCAACTTCGTCATACCCCACCCCAAAACGGCCAATCGCGAGCAAATCAGCGGAATTCGCCACCGTCGCCGCCGTCACGGACGGAGTCAGTACAATCACCCCCTGAGCACCCTCGATCTGGTCGGACTCCAGTTCCTTACGGTGTTCGGCCAGCGAACTTTGTTCAATGTGAGGCTGGTTGGCAAACTCCGAAAGCCCCAGGTCGGCAAACTTGGGCCGGCCCTGGTCATCAAAAAAATCAGCAGTCAACAAAACCTTAAACGTTCCGGAAGAATTGCTAGACATGATTTCCTACACAATGAGAGGTTAGAACAACATCTGAAAACTTCAAAACAGTGACTCCGCATCACCAATTCGATAACAGTTTCGATGATGGGAAATGCTGTTTGAGACACCCTGTCAAATTTCCGGGAAAAACAGTCGCGCCAAGCGGGGCAGGGCGGAACCGGCGGGTTTGATCAGTTCCCCTTAAACTCTAAAGCTGAATTAATCTTCCGATCCTCTCCGACCGACGCCAACATGCCCTGGATACCACGCACCAGCAGCGAGCCATCCATGCCAAGTCCCATCAAGCGGAACCCCTGTTTAATTCTTAAAGCAAAGTCTTCGGGGTCACGTACCATGATTCCACAATGCTTGCCTGCCGCGCGAATAGCTTCGTTGACCGCCAGGATCTGTTCGGCGACTCCCGGTCCTTCCCACTGGCCTGCATGACCCGCGCTGGCCGAAAAATCAGCCGGACCCTGGTAAAACATTTCGACGCCGTCCACCTGGCAAATTTGTTCGATGTTTTTCGCACCACGAACCGACTCGATCAAGGGCACAACCAGTACATGTTCGTCTGCCTGAGCGACGTGCTCTGCAAAACAGGTCCCCCAACCTGTAGCCCGTTCTCCGCCAACCCCACGTTTTCCCCGCGTCGGATAACGGGCAAAAGCAACCGCCTGTTCAACCTGTTCCGCCGTCTCCATCCAGGGGATGATGATTCCGTCGGCGCCAATATCGAGAACACGTTTGATCAGGGCACAGTTCAACTCACTGATTCGTACGAGGGCCACCGTGTTGCTCCGCACACTAGCGCGCACATGCTGGACAACGTCCTGCCAGTCCAGGTGCCCGTGCTCGGCATCAATCACCACGTAATCGAGCCCCAACGCTACGGCCATCTCCGTCACACTTGCTGATTCCAGCGTGACCCACATCCCGTGAACCGGCTGATCAGCCGCCAACTTGCCGCGCAACGCTTGCACCGCCTGAACCTTCATAACTCACCTCACACTACCAAGAAAACCTGCACGTGAACGACCGAATGTTCCACATTAGACCAAACATCCAACCCTTCAGGTAGGACCCAGCGGCAGGCAGCTTCCAATGGAAAACCTGCGGTCGAGGGGCTTGTCCCGGTCAGCAACGGGGGAACCTCACATCACAGTTTGCGATCGCCCCGGAGAGTCGATACCGCCGGCGACTGCCCCGTCCGTGCAACCAGGTTCACGGAGCCAACAGCCAATCTACAGCCGCCGCCCGTCGATCCGCCGCGTCTCCGTCCCAAGCAACCACCTGGCTGACAGGATCAGCCGCCTGGTAGGCCGTCGCGATTAGGTCCGGCACCTGTGACCCCTCGCCAGCCAACCACAGGGAAGCAGGAGTTGCGAGCGTTAACATCCCGGGTAAATCACCGTACTTTGCTGCACCCGGCAAAAAGTCCGGATGGTGGATGTCCAGCAGCTTGCCGAAGCGAAATCCCTGGGTGTCGACTGCCACTCGATCGATGACCCCGGGCGCCAGTGCACTGGCTGCCTGTGCACTGGCCGCCGCCACCCAATGCCCGGCACCTTGCAGTCCCACTAAATCTACTCTTGTGGCCGCCTTCCCGTGATCCCTGGCAAAAGCCAGGACCGTCAAAACGTCATGTACCCGCCGCGCGAACAAGGTGTGGTTGTACCCAAATGGGAACGCTGCCGCCTCGCGGTCTTTTTCGACACTGCGTGTCCGCGGGCTTGGCGGTTTTCCGGCAAGGAAGTCGCCTTGAAGCAACAGGTCAACTCCGATGACACTGCTACCGGCGTCAAGCAACCGTAGAATCTCGGGTCGCAGTTGATCGGCTTCCCTGAAAAGTCCCTGTTTACCGACCGCGTCAATCCAGACGACGACATGACCGTTTGACTGCTTGGGGGCCAACAAAAGGACAGGCAACTCCGCGCCCTGAGGCTTGTTGGTCAATAATCCCCGCTCAAGAGAATAGTCCCCGTGATTCTCGTGAAGCAGCATTTCCCAGTCCAGGTCAGCGGCAGCAGGCAGACGGCGCCCCAGCAGGACGTCGATCGCTCCGCCCACCACCTCACGGTATTTCTGCCAGGAAGATTCATCCTTGGGTGTATAGCGGGCCAACTGTTCCTGGGCATCCTGGTGCCACCATTCAAGGACCCGACGTTCCAGTTCATCACCGCCCGGAGGCCGTGGATGGTCGTCGTTCCAGACCGTCAATTCTTTCCGCGTGAGCCGCAAATAATCTCGTTCTTGAATTGGCTCGGGCAGTTCGAGATGCAGATGCTTGTTGAACCAGCGGTACATCGCATTCCGACTGACAAAATTGTAGTTGTGCTTGAACTCGGTGCGATTCAACAGCATGACATTATCGGGCGCACCCATCAGTTGATAATGCTGCTGCAGTTCCGGAAAGCCTTTGGTTCTCATCTCGTGAGTCCAATCATCAGCAGCCGTCAGCCCCTGAGGCTTCGGTGCAAAGAGCGCTGCAAACTCCACATTTCCCGTTCCAATACGAAGCCCGCACGCGTTCTCACAAGTGCAGCCTCCTTGCATTGCCGTTGAAACCATCACGGCGGGAAAATTGACAGCGGGCCGCGGGTCCAAGGCGCACAACATGAAAGTTTGTGTGCCGCCACCGCTCGCTCCCGTCACTGCGACCCGTTCGGGGTCAACGTCCGGTAAGTCACAGAGAAAATCGAGCGCGCGGATCGAATTGAACGTCGCCAGACCCATGACACTTTGCGAATGAGCTTCAGCTTGCGGGCTGAACAGACCCCAGTCCTGTATCCGATTCATTTCCGGTCGCTGCCCGTCGAACCCGTGCGCCAACTCGTAACTGATCTGCATGTTGTCACCATAACCGACCATGTCATAATGAAACACGACACAGCCCATACGTGCCAGCTGAACACAGCGGGCTTGCAACGCACTGCGCCCTCCCTCGAAAAACCGCTCGCTACCTTCGGCAAATTGATCCAGAATCATTTTGTCCGGCAGGGCATAAAACCGCCCATTCCGCCAATGACCGTGCGGACAAAGCACAGCGGGGCGTGGTGACTGCGATTCTCCCTTGGGCCGGTAAAGACTTCCGGACACGTAAAGCCCGGGCAAACTTTGAAAATAGACCTTTTCCACCGTGTATTCGGGACGGTCCACTGCACCATGAATCACCGCTTGCAACGGGTGGCTCGTAGGCATCGGCCACAAACCCACCGAAACCTGCATCTGTCGACGAACGTACCCGGCCCTGGTTTCCCAATCCGCCACGGACCCGGCCGGGGTGAACGGAAAATAGCCGTGAAGATCTTTCAACGGACTGAGGCGTCGGTCATTTGAATCTTTCCGCTGAGGACTCTCAGTGGGTGTGACAGTCTGAACCGGGGTCTCCATTTGAGCCATTAAACGATCAATGGCCTCCGTATTCTTTTCTAACGCTTTTTCTAACCGCTCCTCTTGTCTGGAAACCCGCTCCTCTTGTCTGGAAATCTTCTTTTCCTGTTCCTGTAACGTTTCCTGAAACAAGTCTAATTTCTCTTCGATTGCCGTTGCTTGTTCTCTGACAAGTGTTATTGCTGCATCACGAGGGGCAAGACTCCTGCTCGTCAACACCCAAACACCTACCAGACCAATCACGATTGCGACCGGGAAAACCACACTGACTTTTCTAAATCCACGATCTTCTATCATCGGATTTCACCTGAAAAAAGGGATCCAACCAGGAGCTTTTGTTTACCGAGGCCCCATGATGTAAAGCTGTAACAAAACAACGTTCGCGTGATGGCACACGCTGTCCCGTTGCACCAGGTCCTACGAACCGCGCGACCCGTTCAGGGCACGTCGAAACAGGAGTTGACAATCAACACAAAACAGGACGCAGTGTCAACTGACGCAGTGTCAACTATTGAACGCAGACCACAACCGGGGCCCAACTGGCACATAAAACCCCAGGATCACCCCATCCTCCGGAGGTATCCACTGACGAACACAGCCGGAGCAAAATCGGTAACCCTCAGTTTCCACCATAGAAACCGCACATGATTCACCATACCCGGATGACACTTTCATTTCAATTGGTTTCTCCTGTAAACTGTTTTAGGAAACTGAAAATGAAGCGGTGTAGTCACACAGGATCGGGGCCATGTTCCGGCGGGACCCTTCAAAGCAGCGAGAAACGATACCACCATCTTTCACAACAAACGGAAAGCCGTTGTAATGGAGTAGTGAAGAACAAAATGCCGGGAACTTGTAACGCCTGACAACCAACACCGGGTCAAGACAACTACCGGCGTAACTCCCCGGTCCGGGCCGAAGCGATTCAAGAGAATTTGATGCCAGAAACGAGTCAAACACTTTCAGTTGGCTGTGCCGGAATCGTAGTCGCTGACACCTACTGCGGGCCGATGGACTCCATTCCCCGGGAGGGGGAAGTCCTGGTGATTGACGACATGCTCTCCAGCGTTGGTGGTTGCGCGGCCAACGTCGCAAGTGCTCTGGCCAAACAGGACGTGCCGGCAGCAGTCGCCGGCTGCGTCGGTCACGACCAGGGCGCCAAGATCGTGCTCGACACTCTGGAAAACCGCGGAGTCGATTGTTCACAGATCCGAAAGGTCGACGACTATTCAACTTCCCAAACCACGATTCTGGTCGTGAAAGGACAAGACCGACGGTTCGTCCACGTTCTGGGAGCGAACCAGGCTTTTTCCATCGACCAGATTGATCGCCAATGGATCGCGGGTCTCCGGTGTTTCTACTTGGGCGGGCTACTCCTGATGCCCAACGTTCTCTGCGAACAACTGGCTGATCTCCTGCAGTACTGCCGGACACAAAATGTCCTGACCGTACTGGACGTCGTCGTGCCCCAGGGGCTGCAAAACTTTACTGGACTGGAAGCATGCCTGCCCTGGGTCGACTACTTCCTGCCCAACGATGACGAAGCAGCCAAGATTAGCGGAAAAATCGATCCGGTCGAGCAAGCGATTCACTTCCGTGACTTGGGAGCAGGAACCACGGTCATCACCCGCGGTTCCGAGGGTGCCCTGGCTATCCGAGACAACGAACTATGGCGCGTAGCCGCGTTCCCGGTCGATGCGGTCGACCTCACCGGCTGTGGAGACGCCTTCGCTGCCGGATTGATTGCCTCGGTCCTGTGTGACAGGGAAATCCCTCCGACACTGGCTTACGCATCCATCCTCGGCAGTTCCTGTTCCCGGGCCATTGGCTGTTACGACGGTGTCCTGACAGCAACACAGGCAGAAGCGTTCATTCGCCAGAACCAAGTCGAGTTCGATCACACCAGCGTCTGATGATTCGTGTCAGCAGCCATTTCGAACTTGCCACGGCCAGATCACACCAGCGGTTGGCACCCTCGACACCGGTGAGTTGGGCCTGGCGGCCTACGTGCCACGCGGATCATCCCCCACGAAAACGAAAGTGAACAATTTTGAGTGTACCACGAAGCCAACGAGAGAACGGTGGCATCTGCGCGATCCACCCCGTCCAACGCCAACGCTCCCGGTAACGGTCAAAAAAGGACCATTCTTCGATGAACTGGTACCGCGGATCCCAGGCTTCAATCTCTCGACCGGACCAGATGCCCCACTTGAATTGTGCGTTCATCCGGTTGAGTCCTTTGACAATTCCCTGACGGTTCACCAGAACGGGACTGATCGAGTGCATCAGAAATTCAGCACCAGGAAGCCTGTCTGCAACATTCCCAAAAAACTCCTTCATCTGTGACTCTTCAAAGTAATGCACCAGTCCTTCGGCGATCAGCAGTAACGGCCGGCCTTCACAACGAGCGATGTCGTCGATCCAGGTGAAATCAAACATACTCTTTGCAAGGAAACGGTTTCGTTCAGATTCGACAAAAAACTTGCGTCGCAGTGCGATCGTGTCGGGCATGTCTAAATCAATCCAGAGCAGTCGACCGTTGTCCAAACGGGTGAATCGATTATCGAGGCCAGCTCCCAGGTTTACGACAACGGCCTCCGGATTCTGGTCGATGAATTTTTTAGTTTGTTCATCCAGTATTTCTGTGCGGATGGCCACATCCAACTGAAGTCGCCAGGCCCGATCACAGGAATCAAAATCATATTGAAGTTCTTCGATAATTCTCTCGGCAACCGGGTCACGAATAATAGCGTCCCCTCTCCTTGATTCCCGAGCTCTTAAATAGAGTGGCAGCAGCAGGGTCTCCTGAACTTCGCCCAGTTCCACAGACTGCTTTGTATCGGGCATGCCCTGAGGTTTGATCATCGTCCCCGCTCCCCGCTTACCGGTTGACGAAACCAATCCTCCGTTTCACTACCTGGCCTGTCCGGTGCCTCGATGCGTTCTTCCCAGGAGGGTTGTTCGACAGACTCGCAGTCGGTTTTCCAGTCCACTGCGTCGGGAACCGAACGAAATGAATGGTGAAGTTGGTGAATGAACCGCTGCAACAAATCCCCCGTCTCTTCCACGCCAAACAATTCCGGCCAACCCCTTGCTGCGACCGTCATCTCGCCACAGCAGGTCATCACGTGAAACACTGCGCGGGTATTCTGACGTAATGGCGGGCAACCTCGAACAGCTTCCAAAACAACGTCCCCTGCGACCAGGCGGCCATTCCGCGATGGCAGGCTGACGGCCAGGCGCGTCGTAATATCACCCACGTTCGACAGAACGACGGTTGCGTAGCACTTCTGCGGGTCTGACATTCTCTTCAGCCCACCTTTGATTTTTCGAAGCATGTTGATGCTCTTGAGAAACATCAACGACGATCCGCCAAACTTGATTTCCCGAGTTTCGCGGGAAATTCCCGCCAACAACTGGACCGGTTCGTCACATTCCCGACAGTCGCGCGTCAGGAATCCATAGGACAGCACATTCGCCGCCGGCAGCCTGGAAAATTCCTCGGTACGTAGATTGACGGGCATCATGATTCGCAGCCACCTGCCAATGCCTTCCCGGCCATGTTCAGAATTCCAGGTATTAATTACAAGAAACAGGTCTCGCAACAACAAATCATTTAAGCTGGCACCCTGTTGCTTGGCGACCCGTTTCAAACTTTGGGTTTCTTCCTTGCTGAACGTGTGTGACACAATCCCTGGAAACGGCGGGCAGGTATTGGTCGAATCCGTAGAACCGTGAGGTGGACCGAGAGGAGAAGGTTTACGTGTGATAAAGCGAAAAAGTTTGCTAACCTTCTGTGTCCAACCGACACGGGAACCACTTTCACCGGCAAGCTGTGGTGGTATTCGACCCCTTTGACGTAACAACTCCTGTTGAAGTTGCAACAATTCGGGAGCCGGGTCTTCGTGACGGCAGGTCAGACGACCGTAGAATGCCAGCAAATCGGTAATGAACTGAATTGCACCCGTCCCATCGATGCAAGCGTGGTGAAATTGCAATGTCACAATCACTGACCGGAGTCCCTGCCGTACCCAAACACGCAACCCCACTTCCGAAGTTAAATCGAGGTATTCACCCATGCGTGTTTGCAGAGGCCTTCCTATTTCGGCCCAATCAACACGCGGCTCGAGAATACCCGCAGCGACCCAATACGGTTCGTGGCGGCCGGAATTCCTCACCAGCGCCCGCAACAATGGATGTCGTTCCATTGCCTTTTCGATCGCAGACTCAAAAGCCGTTTGTTGCAAGTACCCTGACAAAAACAATTGCCGCACCAAAACCATCGGTTGGTGCGTTTTGTCATCTGCCAGCATGTACTGTTCAAACGCTTCCAACGGTAATGGAAAGACGGTTTCAGATGGCGCCATGTTCATCGGAACAGCTGCCCCGAGGCCAAATTTGGATCACAGAACAATTGCTGGACGATTGTATCGTGAAAACAATTTTCAAAATCCCATCCTGGTAACAATTACCAACCGTGTCAGTCCTTTGCAAGACTTGCTCAAACCCAATGAATTACAACGAGGCGCGATGGCGTTTCCGGCAGTTCAACCGGTCTTACCGGCCAATCGACTCGATCAAGTCCAGTAGGTGATGTCTCTGTACATTAGCTCGAAACCACGTCCCCGAGTGCCGCAGTCAAAGCCGTTTGAATGCTCGGCAACAACTCGACTCGAGGAAGTTGGCAACTCTGCAGGGCGACCTGTCCCGACCGCCACGCTTCGTCGAAACTCGATTCACCCAGCCACAACCGACGAAATGTTCGGGAGTTGAGGTATGCGTGGCCGTCCGGGTTACAAATCCCGGGCTCCATCGCCAAGATCCTTTTACCGCCAATCGAAAGCGTACATTGCGTGCCACCTTCACCGAACACATGCAACCCAATCCGCTGGGTTGGTTCATCCGGATCACCATTCACAACGACCTGGGAAAAAGCTCTTTCGACGTCGAAGTCCACTTTCTGCGGGGCGGGGGCAGGCCAGCCAAAGTTGTTTTCAACAGCGTATTGGCTGGCACGCATTAACATTTCTTTGTCAATACGGGGGCATGGCAAATGAGGAGCCACCGCTTGCAGATTTGTCGTGTCGAACACCGGATCATCTCTCCAGTAGGCACGATAGGAGGTCATCTGGTCCACAAACATTTCGGTGAGCTCTTTGAAATCGAGAAGCCCTGACGTAGATTCCGGGCGGGGCGGGGAAAACTCGATGATCGCCTCGGAAATCTGGTCGTACATCGTTTCCACGTCGACCGCATTCTGTGGAGTAAGATGGTAAGTTGCACCGTGATATTTCTGATTTGACATCACATGGCAAATGATGGATGCCACCCAGTCAACAGGCACAAAGTTCTTGAATTCACTTCCCGTCAAACCTAACGGACCAAGCAGCATTCTGACTCCGTTCCTGATCGGCAGTTTGTGAGACACTCCGTGGACAATCCTCAACGGCGTGTAAAAACCGTGAAACGTCGTTGTATAACCTGTCTGGGAATCACCAATGATAATGGCCGGCCGATAAACGGTCAGAGAATCCAGAAAGTCAGCAGCCCGTACCATTTTCTCAGCTTCGAGTTTCGTCTCCTCGTAAGCATTCCCGGGTGTTTGGCCTACATCAACTTCACTTTCCAGAATACGACCCTGTCGCAGGCCGCAAATATAAGCTGTCGACACATAGTGCATTCGGCGGATACCGA
>PBTE01000055.1 GCA_002726515.1 Planctomycetaceae bacterium
AAAAAAGTCATCGGTATGAAGAAGTAATTCCAGGCAGAGGCCAAAAAACCTTCTTCGTGGGCGGCCGGCATTTCCACCAGTCCAACTTCTGTCACATTATTGAATGTGGCCGGGAGTCCTCCGGGAATGTTCCAAACGACGACGATGAATGTCAACGTCAAGCCCGTAAACATCACACAAAACTGGGCCACGTCAATCCAAATCACGGCCTTGATCCCACCCATCATCGTATATGCAGTCACGAGTAGGCCGAGGACAACAATCATCGGCTTCAGGAGTTGATCGTTGCCCGTGGCGGCCGACAATGCCAGGCACGGCACGTAAAGCGCAGTCGCCATCCAGCCCAGACGCCACAATAAGAAAATTGTGGCGGTCAGAAGACGAACACTCGAATCAAAACGCCGCTCCAGGTACTCGTAGACAGAATACACTCCCAGACGACGGTAAAACGGGAGCGTGACGTAGAACACGTACGGGTAGAGAAAGAACCAGCTCAAATTGCCGACCAGCAGCAGGATCCCGAATTTGATGGTGCCCGACGGCTGCGCGAGGTAATCCATACCACTGTTGAGCGCCGCCATCAGCGAAATCCCGAGCGGCAGCCAGCGCATTGACTTGCTGGCGAGGAAGAAATCTTCGAGCGTTTTCTGTCCGCGTGAATGGTAGAATCCAATCAGCGCAATCGCGACCAAATAGGCCACGATGATCGAGCCATCCACGAGGTGCAGCGAAATCTGGTGTGGCGAATCCGGTATGATCGGGGCTCCTCGGCAATTTACATTCGATCAGAAGGGCGAGAATTTGAGTTCACGACGAAACGGCAGCCAACCGGATATCTTATGCGGCGACAGACATTACGCGCTGGCTACGTGAGAATTATATTATACTGAAACGCCCGTGGAATATTACCCGTCACTGACCTGATCGATTAATCCCTGTTTGCAGAAACATGAAACGAGACTTGCCGCGAATTTTGATTCTCAATGGCAGCTGTTTGGATGTCGTCGAGCGGCTCCGAGAATGGACCGCGGCACAAGCGGCCGACATCATTGCCGATGATTTGTTCCGATCATTGTCGGCCGACCAGCTAGACCGTGTGTTTCAAGGTGCCCACGCGGCGATCGTACCGTCCGCGGTTCCCCTATCCGGCGACCACATGAAGAAATTCCAAACATTGAAAACGATATCGTTTGCCTCCAGCGGATACGACTCGATCGATCTGGATGCTGCGACTCGCAACGGCATCGTCGTCACCAATGCCCCCGTGCCGGAACTCTTCGAGGCCGTTGCCGATATGACGTTCGGACTGATCTTGGCAGTGGCACGGGAAATTCCCCAACACCATCTGAAAATATCTGCAGGGAACTATTCACGTGGATTGGGCACCACGCCGTGGCGTCAGACGCTGGGCATTGTGGGATTGGGCAGTATCGGACGAGCCGTGGCACGTCGGGCGGCCGGCTACCAGATGCGGATTATCGCCACGGAACCGTTTCCGGACCAGCAGTTTGTCGACAAGTACCAAATCGAACTGGTCGACTTGGATGATCTGCTTCGCAGCAGTGATTTCGTGTCGTTACACGTTCGACTCAACGCTGAAACGGACGGCTTGATCGGTCGGCGCGAACTGGATCTGATGAAGTCGTCGGCTTTTCTTATTAACACCGCTCGACGTGATCTGATTGCTGCAGAGTCTTTGGTCGAAGCTATCCAAAATCGAAGTATTGCCGGAGCCGGACTGGACGATCCGCCGCATCGGCCGGACACACCGTTACTCCATTGTCCAAACGTTGTCTTTACTCCACACCTTGGGAATCGAACTGTTCAAGCTTGTGACGCCGTATTTCGCCACGCCGTAACCAGCGCACTCACCGTTCTGAAAGGTCGTCGTCCGGCGACGGTGGTTAATCCAGAAGTTTATGAGGGTACACTGAGGGCACGCCTTGAGGATTACTGAAGATGATGAAATACTCAGGTTGACTACCGAAGCCTCCCCGGGTTTGCCCTGGTGGGAAAAGCATTGGCGCGTTACAGCGTGAACAAAAGTCAGAGCAAATCTCAACTCAACTGGTTAACCAACATGAAGATTACCGACATTCAAGTACATCCGGTTCAGGCGCCTGGTCGCACCTTTGTCGTCGTGCTGGTCAGCACGGACGCTGGAATCAACGGAGTTGGAGAGGCCGGGCTGCAGCGTCGCTGGCGGGGAATCGAGGGGGTTGTCGAGCATTTACGGTGCTGGTTGGTAGGACAGGATCCGTTTCGCATCGAGTATCTCTGGCAACGGATGTCTCGGGGCGGATTTTATCCGGCCGATCGTTTGATCGGGTCCACCATATCGGGAATCGATATCGCGCTTTGGGACATCAAAGGTCAGGCGCTGGGGGTTCCCGTTTACGAGTTACTCGGCGGCCGCTGCCGGGACCATGTCGAGGTGTTTAGCAATCCGGGGAACTTAGATACTTCTGTGCAACCGGAGGACGAAGCGCTGTACCGCAAGCTGGTGCAAGACGCAGACCCGGACGCGACTGCGGAGATCGCTCGGCGTCAGTTGCAACGCGGCCAAAAATATTTCCGCATCGGGCCACCGACTCAGAGAGAATCCTTCGAATCCCGCCGATCGGTTCGACAGTTACTTGATCAACTGCGCGCCGTCCGACAGGTGGCCGGAGACGATGTGGAGTTGATGGTCGATCTCCATACTCGGTTGACTCTGGACGAAGCGATTTGGTTCTGTCGCGAAGCGGAGCCGCTCGGTATATTTGCCGTGGAAGATCCGATTCGCAGCGAGCACAGCCACGGCTATCAACAGATTCGTCAACGCACAGGCGTGCCTCTCGCTGCCGGGGAACAGTGGGCCAACAAGTGGGAATTTCGCGAAGCGATCGAAAACAAATGGATCGACTATGCGCGAGTCGACCTTTGTATCGCCGGCGGGTTGACCGAAGGGAAAAAGATTGCCGCAATGGCCGAAACGCATTATGTGAAGATGTTGTTCCATAATCCCTTGGGTCCGATATGCACCGCCGCGTCGCTTCACCTGGATCTGGCTTGTGAAAACGCTGGACCGCAGGAGGTGTTATTTCCACCGGGTGACGTACTGCCAGACGTGTTTACATGCGACTTTCAAATGGACGGGGTTCGGTTGACGGTACCGACGAGTCCGGGGATTGGCGTGAAGTTTAACATCGAAGCGGCCCGCCAGTACCCCGCGGAGATGACCGAACCTCCACACTTTCACCGGCCGGATGGGTCGTTCACCAATTATTAAGCGATCGTGCGCAATTTCCCAATGTGGTTTCAGTTTTTAGCCTGCTGCGGAAAATATGAACGCTGCCGTAGGATTCTCCTGTGGCCGAGCCTGCCAGAGTTTGGGAGTTTTCTCCGGTTTCCTCAACTCTGGTATCTTTGCGCTGTTGCCCTGCTCTTCATCGGGCTGTCTTCTCGCGCCGTTTGCGCCGGAGAAGCAGATTTTAAATGGGAGGTGGGTCCGCGCACCGAAGCCATCGAGTGGGACGCCTACCAGGAAACCCGTTACGTTAGCCAGGCCGGGGGTTCCGACTCGCAGGGCGACGGATCTCGCACACACCCCTGGCAGAGTTTGCAGTTTGCACTTCAGCAGATCGAATTCGCTACAGGTCGTCATCGTGTTGCATTGCTCATCGCCGAAGGTACCTACAGCGATTCGACAGTTGAGCTGCGCGAACATGTCGACTTATATGGCGGTTTCACAACAGCGGACTGGTCGCGAAACATCAACGAACACACGACGGTACTTTCAGGAGAAGGTCAACGTCGGGTAGTGCTCGGTGCTGACCATGCCAGGATCGATGGATTCATCGTGACCGGCGGTTCTTCGACCGAAATTGGGGCCGGAATACTGTGTCACCATTCGGCACCGATAATCAGCAACAACAGGATCGTGTCGAATGGGACGGTCCGTCCCGATGGGACACGAGATGACAGGACCGTGCATCAGATCGGGAACGGTGGAGGAGGCATTTGTTGCATCGCGGCATCCCCCACAATTCGCCATAACCTCATCGCCCGGAACACGACCGAGTTTGGCAACGGCGCCGGCATTCTTTGCCTCCGGCATGCGGCGCCCACAGTCGAGAAAAACTTCTTTCATAAAAACGTCACCGGAATCAAAGATCCGGGAACACGTAGCAGCAATGGAGGTGCCGTTGCCTGTAGTCATCATGCCTCGCCACTGGTTGGAACCAACGTTTTCCTTGAAAATCATGCCGGTGGCCGTGGAGATGGCGGCGCCATCTACGGTGAGTACTTTTGCTCACCACGGGTCGTTGACAACCTGTTCATTCGGAACAATGCCGACGATGACGGCGCTGCGTTGTATGTCATGACAGGGTCGCGACCCAAACTGATCAAAAATCTCTTTACCGGCAACGGACACGTGGCAGGTGGTGCGACAATTCGTCTCAGCAAAAACGGGGCAGCTCGACTCGAGCGCAATGTGATCGTCGGGAATCCAGCGGGTGGTGTTGTATGTGGATCATCGATGCTTGAGTCAATGAATAATCTGATATGCCGGAACGCGTCCGCGGGAATGGGAGGCGTGCAGGCCGTCATCATTGCCTACAATGACACAATTTGCGATCAAGATGGAGTGGGTGTTGATGTTGAATCAGGATCAATCCGAATAGTCAATTGCATCCTGACCGGGAACCGCAAAGCTCCCTTCCGCTTGCCAGAAAGGGATGTTTCTCTGTCACATTGTGTAATTGAAGGAAACGGTTTTTTCGCCGGGCAACCATTCGGCGCATCGGATGGAGACCAAGTAACAAGGAATGACCGTGTCGAAAGCAGCCTCGACGTCGATCCCCTGTTTAAAGACGATTCATTTTCGGGAAAGGTACGCTTTTGGAAGTACGACGTGCAGAGCTCTTGTACTCGTTTCCAGTTGCTTTCTAAAGGTGCTCCTGCCAGGCAGTGGGTCGGCAGGCCGTTACAACTGAACGACACGTGGTCCGTCGTATCACGGATCGACGAAGGGATCATCGACGTACTGGGTGATCTGAGATACGACGTGCCAGCAGGCCAAACGTTAGATTTGTCAAGTCCGAGAACATATCATTTGGCCGCTGATTCGCCGTGCGTCGACAGTGGCAAAACGCTGGGCGCGCCATCAGGCGACTTGGATGGGGACAGCCGTATGAAAGAGGTGGACATTGGCGCAGACGAATGGTGAGACGGATAATTTCCACCTTATTCGAATGGCTGGCCGTCGTTTTGGCTTGGTCTGTGGTTCACGAGCAACCGCGGGCAGGTCAGTTCATCTACGTATATCTCCACGTGATGACCGCCGGATTAAATGTTGAATAAGTCGAAGTGGTCAAGGGTCACGGTCATCCGTCCGCGCCCATCGGCCTCGTGGGGCTGATACCGGAGTGACCATGCATGCACCTTACCGTCCGGCCGAATCACCGATCGCGGTTTGTCAGTCACCGGATCGTTCAGAGGGCCGTCTCCTCAACCTCTTGCAGTAGGGTAGGCAGCACGAAAGTAATGTCCCGCACGGCTAGGACCTTCGATCATAACACCCACGTAATTCATCTGTCGCTCATCATGTTTCGCTGTCATCTCATTGTGCTTCGCAGCCGTGCTGAACCAGCCAATGACATCACCGCTGTCCTGGCTCAAGTGACTATGCTATACCAGTGGGATCTCAGGCAGATTCAATCGGAATACATCCCCGGAGAGGTGGCAGGCAGCGACACGATCACTATGATAAGTCTTCTCGTGTGCAGGCAGGGGCACACGTTCAAATCCTTCTCAGTGGAATGACTTTCGATGGAGTTGTTGCTTGGCGGGAGATACAACGCAGAAACTGAGTACTGATACCCATGGGACAATCAATGAAAAGTGTAAAGTTTCGTAACGCCGTGCTGATTGTGTCGATTGCTTTATTACTTGCATCACGGGCAACGGCTGAAGAGCGGTATGAGCGCTTCGACCGTGATCTGCAATGGGACGGTCACAACAACCGTAGTACCGCTTTCCCGTGCCGTATGACGCGGCAGGATTTCGGCTACAACCCCGATACGAGTCGTGCCGGTGGCGCAGCGGGTGAAGTCGGAGGAATCATCCAGAGTGCCGCCGATCCGGCATGGTATGCCAAATCGATTCCGGTTTGTGATTTCGACAAAGTACTCTCGGCCTCAGGCAAAATTCGCATACCGGAGAACTTAAGCGACGGCCATTTTCTGGTCGGTTTTTTTAACTCCAAAACAGCACTCGGCTGGCGTACACCCAACTCAGTTACTCTACGGTTCCGGGGGCGCGGGGAAGACGGAAGAGAGATTTTTTTCGTCTTTGCCGACTACATGACTCAGAATTGGCGGGCGGGTGGATTAGCCATTGGAGGGCTCGATCCGCAAACCGGTCGCGAGCGGCCGGTTGGATTCAAGACCGGTAAGTCGGTTCATACCTGGTCAATCCGCTATGACCCTCGCGGTGCGGGTGGAAAAGGGACGCTTACGGGAACCGTCGATGATCAGTCCATCACCATCCCGCTCGATTCTGGCCATAAAGTGGATGGCGCAACATTCGATCGGTTTGGCCTTCTCAATGTGATGAAATACGCCGAGTCACCAACACTCGCCTGGATCGATGACGTAACAATTAATGGTAAGACCGAAGACTTTTCGGTCGATCCAGGCTGGGAAGGACATGGTAACCGACGAGGATATGAAGATTGCCTCGTCCGGCCGCGATTTGATTTCGGCTATAGTCCGACCAACTTTGCCGGCGGCGCGGCATCTGGCGAGCTGGGTGGTTTGGTTTTCCGGGGCGATTGTCGCTATGCCGATCGCCTCGCCTGCTACGGTGATCGACTCAACAAGTTAACCCTTGAGCGGCCTTTGAAAGCTTCCGGTAAGATTTGCTTGCGGCGGGGCATTAGCGACAGCACAACACTCATCGGGTTTTATCACTCGCTGGATAGCATGGTAGTCAATCCGTCACAGCAATACGGAACTCCGGAAAACTTTCTTGGAGCCGCCATCGAGGGGCCATCTCGAGATGGTTTCTACCTTTACCCCATGTATCGCATTTTCGGGGATCAACAAAGCAACGGACGTGGAAAGAATCCTCCTTCCCTTTTGCCCGATGGAAAATCCCACAATTGGACGCTGGAGTATACGCCGGAAACGCCTGACAGGAATGGACGCATCACCGTGTCTCTCGATGCTCAGTCTGGCAGTATCGATTTGCCTCGCGATCACAAAGCCGCCAATGCTTTTTTCGACCGATTTGGCATCGTCACCACATGGGTCGATGGAAATGGTCAGCTGATCTACTTTGATGACCTGACCTACACAAGCAAACAATGATGGACATCCGTGGAGTTAATTCTTGCGATCCACTGTCCAGGCCGGCTTGCCTTGATCACCTGGATTTGGTCGCGCCTCAGGAGTTTTCTAACGACCGGGTCCAACGGCTACAGCAAAGTTGAAGTGAGTCCGGACTGCTTGTAGAGATCGCCCCGTGCTCGCGAACTGGTGCAGGTCGATGAAGATTTCAGCAATGACCCTGTACCGGAAAGCGTTCAAAATCAGATCGTCGCGGAGGCGGTGAACCACATTTTGTATCAAAACACGGTGCGGAAACAGGGAAGCACATCGACGGCGGTTCGCCAAATGTCTACACTGGCAATGTTCTTCATGTACTTTACCAGGATCCGTTGAAATGCCCAGAATCGAGGTTGGCTCGCTGCGCCAGTTTGTCACGGCAATCTTCGAGAAGCACGGCGCACCGCGTGACTCAGCCGAGTGTGTCAGCGATCATTTGGTTCGGTCGGATCGCGCGGGACATCCATCTCACGGTGTGATTCGTCTGCAACAGTACATCGACGAAATTCAGGAGGGCCGTCTGGTTCCCACGGCCAGGCCAGAAATCGCGCGGCAAACGGCCGTTAGCGCATTGATCGATGGACAGCATGGCTTCGGTCAGGTGACCGCGACCTATGCGTTGGACGTCGGCCTGCGGATTGCTCGCGAACAGGGTTTGGGAGCCGTGGCAACAACGCGGTCGCACCACATTGGCCGCGTGGGAGAGTTTCCGGAGCGAGCCGCCGAGCGCGGACTGATCGCCATGGTCTGGGTCAACGGCATGCGTTTGCCCGGCGCAGTTGCACCCTACGGAGGTCGCACGGGGCGACACGGAACCAATCCGATCGCCATGGCTGCGCCTCGCGGGCCGGATCAACCGCCGGTCGTCGCCGATTTCGCCACGTCCATCGTGGCGGAGGGAAAGCTGCGCGTGGCCCGCAATCGTGGCCAGGAGCTGCGCTCCCACCTGATCATGGACCGCGACGGTCAGCCGAGCACGGACCCCCAGGACTTTTACGATGGCGGATGTCTGCGGACCATCGGCGAACACAAAGGATATTGTCTGAGCTTCATGTGTGATGTACTGGCCGGTGCCTTGACCGGCTCCCTGACGCCGTGCTTCCCCGATTATTCCGGTTCCAATTCGCTAATGATGATTCTGTTGGATCCGGATTGTTTTCGATCGACCGATGATTTTCAGAAAGACGTCGATCACCTCTGCGATATCGTGAAATCCACACCAACGGAGGACGGTTTTGAAGAGGTCTTTGTGCCAGGCGAGCTAGAGCATCGCCGTCTGGCAATCCACACGGACGCGGTACCTCTTGATGAACCCACCTGGCAAACGTTACGGAAAATTGCGGTTGAGCACGCGTTAAGCCTCCCGCAGATCGTGGAGTGAATCGTGTGTTCCCTTTTCTCGTCTACTTAACAATGGCGGCGACCCAATTGCCGTTGTCCGGCGGGCTGACGGGCACCTCGTTCCCGCCGCTGATGTTGGCTTTGTCCGCCCACTGGCCGGTGTCAACACTGATCCAGTGAAGTTTGAACGTACCCGTGGCCTGTTTGAGATCAAGATTCACCGATCCGCCGCTGGTAAAGTACACGATGTATGCTTTGCCGGGCGCGGCAGCCAGAAAGGCTTCGTTCGTTTCACGGCCAGATAAGAGATAATTTGCAGGTTCGACATCCCAGAGCTTAATCAGGGTTTCCAGCTTCCGCGCCGCTTGCAGCGATGCAACGGCCACGTTGGAGAGGCCTAACCCGGATTCAGGTCGATGGAAACGCACCGCCGCCGCACCCCCCAGGAGGTGTCGCCAAAATCGTTCGACACCGTCCTGATTCGAATGCCCGAACTTGTTTCCGTCAGCTCCGTAGGTCTTGACCGTGTTGATCGGCCGTGGACTCTTTTTCAAATACGAGCGTACCCATTGAAAGTTATCCCAATGCGTCTGCCCCTGCTGGTGGTTGTTTTGAGAAACGTCAACAAAGTCGTAGCGTTCCGGATGGTCGAGCGTACGGCGGTGTCGCCTGGCTCGTAAATTCCAATTATCCCACATCTCGGTGATACAGACCGACATGCCCACCTCTTTGGCTCGACGACGAATGTATTTTTCCCAATACGTCGCCCAATCTTCTTCACCAGATGTTTCATTGTCAATGCAATAAAGGACGTGTCCATATTTCAGGGACAGCGAAAGCATCTTGTCGACAAACCGCTGCTGGTATCGCAAAAGGGTTTGATTGTTTTGCTGGCGAGGCGTGGTGAAGAAAAAAGGCTGTTGGTTCTGCCCTGGATGGTCGGGGTAACGCGTGGCCAAACTCGTTTGATTCTCGTTGTAGTTGACGTTGTTGCTCGGATTGTAGGGATGCGGCGGCCAATGGTCACCCGAGTAATCGAAACGATCCCAGACCTCGATCTGCACGACGATGTTGCTCTGGTACGTGCAGCGCAACATGTTTTCAAAGCGGGTCCAATATTCTGCGTTCCAGTGGTCGAGGTTGTATTTTCCGCTCGCTAATTTTTTGAACGGATAGACCTCGAAGCCCTGGTCGCGTCGGTCACTCATCGTGTTACGAATGTAGTTGCCACCAGCCGCCTGGATTTCATCGAGATGTTGCTCCAGGTTGAAAAGTTGGAACAAGTTATCATCCACACTGCCGCCTACCAAGAGGACCGGCTCGCCCTTGTACTGCCAGTAGAAAGGATTGGCGGGATAGGGATGAATTCGCTGGTGATCGGCCGAGTCATCCGATCGACAGGGGCTTGTGACCAGGAGTACGGCGATGCACAGTGCTACAGAAAACACAACTTGGCAGACTCGAACTTGAGAGTTCCGTTTGGTGTAACCAGTCATAAGTGGCACTCACTGTCGCACAACGCGTGGACATGCATTTCGTTTCAATGAGGAGACCGTGACATCTTTTCTGTCAGATCGTTGGAACAACTATTTACCGCCACACCACGCCAGTGTAAAGGCTACCAGCCGCGGGCCCGCTGTCACGAAGCCAGCGGTTGTCGTCATGATAGGGGTCTCCAGCAGCTTGAGAACAAACAAGCGGGAACCGACTCGGAGCACAACGTGGCGTGGCAATTCACTCAAGAGCAAGGGTCCGTTTCCCCCCCTGCTTCGATTAGAGCCGCCAGGTTCCCGCTGACCACCCCTTTTGGAGAGGTTATTGTCTACAATCCCGGCAGGCATGGGACCCCTTGGATTTCCCTTTTCTGTGCGGCATGGCGCCTGCCTTGCACCACAACTTCAGAATACGTCGGGACTTCAAACTTTACGACCGCTACTGTACACTTGGTCGGTGTGCCACCATACGGCCCGTCAGCAGCCTCACGAAATGGTAGTCTGCTAAACGTTGTTCTGCAGAGTTCCACCCGATGTTGAACCTTGTAAATGGTGGGTGCACATCTCTCCCCATGACTGAAATCATGAAGTGCCAAGATTTGTATTCGGATTGTCCTCAATGAATAGACCGCCCACAAATTCCGGCTAAGTGGATGCCATGCTGGAGACCGTGAACGCTATTCTCGTGCCTGATAGGAGTGACGGATGCGTAGCTGGACGAAGCTTGGCGTCACTGTTCTGCTGTTGTCGGTGACTACGAGTAGTACGGTCGATTCAACGCCGCCAAGCAGAACAAGGACGCAGACGGAAACGTTTGATCGTGATCCGCAGTGGGACGGCCACAACAATCGTCAAACACCGCATGATCCACCGACGGTGACGCGGGATTTCGGCTATTCTCGTACGAAGCACACGGGAAATCACGCCGGCGAGATCGGAGGACGTGTCTCCGCGTCACTCAGGCCGGCGTGGTATGGAAAAGTGATCGACCAAAAGTCGCTTGATGATGCGTTGAGCGCCTCCGGAACGTTGTGTGTCCTCGACGCGCAGTCGATTACCGGCTGGCAGACATCGGCCAATATTTTCGTCGGTTGGTTCACCGCCAACGACCGTGATCTGATCTGGCGGCCGCGGAACTTCATCGGTTTTCGTCTGCAATCCTCCAACGAACCGGACGGCTGCGTGGTGGAACTGAGCTATGGCACCAGCGAATGGCAGGCGGGTGGGGCATTTGTCAACGCCGTAGGAGGCGTCCAGCAGGAGAACGTGCGCGATCTTGAGACGGACCAAATGCTGCGAATTCCACCAGACGGATCAACACATCGCTGGTCATTCCGCTACGATCCCGCGGGCGCAGGGGAGATGGTGTTTACGTTCGACGGCAACGAGACGCGGCTTAAGCTTGGCGACGAGCACCGGAAAATCGGTGCGACCTTTGACCGCTTCGGTATTTTCCCTTCGCGCATCCCCGGGCGGCACATTGTCGCCTACTTCGGCGATTTGATGATTGCTGGAAAAGCAGAGGATTTGTCCAAGGAGCCGAGTTGGGAAGGCGTCGGTAACCGCGAACGCTTCCAGGACAGCGCGCAGTATGCCTATAACAATTTCGGATTCAGCAAGACGAGCCACGCCGGTGGAACACCGGGAGAATTGGGGGGACGATTCTTCAGCTGCGATCCGGACGAGGATCAATTCAAGGCCTACTATGGTGCGCCGGTTGGTAAGCTCACGTTGGAAAACCGCCTGACCGCGAGCGGCAAGTTCATCGCGCGGGAACATTGCATCGATGCCACGTTTGCTCTCGGTTGGTTCAATTCACGAAAGCAAGATTGGCCCATCGAGAATTTTGTCGGGGTCTATTTCGACAGCTACTCTAAAGAGGGACGCATTATTGAGCCGCTGTATGGCACGTCGGACGGAACCAACCAGCGTGGCGGCGGGTATGTGACCTTCGAGCCGGGCAGGCCGTATACGTGGACCCTCGATTACCAACCTGACGGGGCCAGCGGACGTGGCGAAATCACCTTTACCATCGGTGCCCAGCGCGTGACGAAAACGCTTGATGAAGGCGAGAAAGACAGGGGCGCTCTCTTCGACCGCTTCGGAGTTTTCAATATGCAATGGGCCAACAGCAAGTGGTGTGATGTTTATCTCGATGACCTGGCGTACACCGTCAGCACCAATTGAGCGATGCGCAACATCATCCACAACAGCCTGGATCTCTGAGGTCGCCAATACGCCTGTGGTACAATCCATTGACAGGAAAAATCGCTACGCGGCAAGTATCGCTTTGTCCAATTCGTTCACCTTGGCTGACGCGGACGCCACCAGGTGATTTGTCCCACGACGGGAAAGAGCCTCGACGCACGGGAAAAAAACTACGTATCACTCACAAGAGGTTAACACCATGCGAATGAATCTGACGGTAGTTCGGCTCATAATTCTCTTGCTTCTTGGCACTGTACGTCACGTGCACTGTCAGGACGAAGATCCCAAGTTGCAAGTGCTGCAGGGGCACGGCGGATCGGTATTGGGACTTTCGTTCACCCCCGATGGGAGGACGCTTGCCAGCTCCAGCCGTGATGACATTATTTGCATGTGGGACATGGCCACCGGAAAGCTGAAACGCAAATTGATACACCATTCCGACGACATCTACGGGCTGGAGTTTTCGCCCGATGGGAGTCTTTTGGCATCAGGCAGTGCCGATACGACCATCTGTCTGTGGGATTTCCCGTCACTGGAACTGCGCCGCACACTTAACGGTCACGAGGATATTGTGCGAACTGTGGATTTTTCGCCCGACGGCAAAAATCTCGCCAGCGGTGGCGTGGACACGACGGTCCGTCTGTGGGACGTAGGGACGGGAAAAATGAAACGGATACTCAAGGGTCACCAGGGTCGTATCCAATCGGTTGTCTACTCGGCCGATGGCCGCTTGCTGGCCAGTGGTGGTGAAAGCGTGCGCCTGTGGAATCCAAACACGGGCATTCAGCTTGCCGTACTGGAGAATCCTGTTGGCAATTTCGAGACGATTGCATTTTCGCCTGACAGTAAGCTGCTAGCCGGCAGCTCTTCGTCCGGTCCCGTCCTTGTCTGGGACACCGTGGCCGGTAAGTTGTTACGCACGCTGGAGGGACATGTTCTGGAGGCTGATTCGGTCGATTTCAGTCCCGATGGAAAGCAACTGGCCAGCGGTAGCAAGGACAAGACCATTCGGCTGTACGACACGCGTACCTGGACGTTGCTCCAAATCTTGACGGACAATAAGGGCCGGATCGAGTCTTTGGAATTCTCTCCAGACGGCAGAATGCTGGTGCATGGCGGTGGCGGTGGTGACACATCTATCACCCTCTGGGATCTGAAGAAGGCCCGGACTTCCAAAGGCCCCGGCCAGGTACACGAGAATTAGGAAGATCCCGGCTGACGGGGCACCAGAATCACGTCGTGGCGAAATCTCAAAATGAAGAACCTCGTAAAATCGTTCATGGGACAGATTGGTTAAGACTCCGCTGCCCCACCCGAAGATGGCCGATCCCTTGCCCCACAAATATCCGCGCGGTCACTGCGCCGACCGATGGGGATTGGCGAACTGGCCGATAGGCTTCCAGATTGCGCCGGAATTGCCTGACGAGGGCCGTTTCACTACAATGACCTCTCTAGTGCCCGGCAAACCGCTGCGCATCAACGTGCTGCTAGACCGTACATTCGCGGTATTGCATACAGTCGTGGCGTTGATCGAAGCCGTGGATTTCAACAGGCAGCCCCTTTCTGGCCGTACCTTTGATGATGCTATCCTGACCATTGGGAACCAGTACAATACCTTGGTGTGGATGGGAAGAATATGGATGACCCGGGTGTCGATATGGCCGATCGAGTCGTACTGCGATTTTGCCTCCGAAAGGCCAAGATCGATTGCCCGGATTTCGAATAGCGAATGGCAATTCTGAACTTTGGCGAAGAGCTATGAAATTTCCAACACTCTCTTGGGTACTTCGCGGTCTCTGGTGGATTTTTTTCATCGTCATTTGCAGTATACACACCTCCGTCGATTCACTTGCCGAATCTCCACTGGTCCAGGTCCACGAAGATTTCTCGGAAGATCCCGGCTGGGATGGTTTCCAGAACCGGATGGTTTGCCGGAATTGCCCCACAGTCGTGCAGAATTTTGGCTGGACATTGTCGACCAACGCAGGCGACGTTCCCGGTGAAATCGGTGGTCGCGTCGATAACTCGCGGGTGCAGGCCTACTATGCGATGCCGATCGGTAAATCACTGAGTTTCAATGACAAGCTGTCGGCTTCGGGGAAGTTGGCAATCAAGCACATTGGACTGCGCGGCGTGGGCTACATTGGATTCTTCAACTCCGATCGCCATACGTGGCGAGTCTGGTCGTCGATGGCCTTCCGCGTCTGGGAAGAAGACGGATTGGGTCAGATCATGTTCGATTGGATGTCGAGCGACTGGAAAGCAAGGGGTGCCGAGACGGCAATCCTGCTCCCGGACGACGGATCGATACATTCATGGCGTTTTCAATACGATCCCGATGTTCGTGCAGACCCTGTCTGGCACGAACAGACACTAAAACAACACATCACCGACCGCACTGGAAACGGCCAGCCGTACGAATTGCAGGGTGAGCCTTTCATTCTCAAAAGGGTTCGCAAGGACGTTCCGTCGCTGACGCCCGCGCAACTGCGCAGCCGCCTGATCAAGCTGCGCGACCAGGGACTCATCGATTATTTCCATCGTCACGGCCAACACCGTTGGTGGAAGCGGCCGCACCCCGGGGACGGCCACGGCCGCATCACGTTCCAGTTCGATGGCAACGTGCCTTACGTTTTTTGGATGGACAAGAAAATCCGCAATGCGCCAGCCGAGCTGAACCGGTTTGGCCTGTTCAACATCAAGCGATTTGGTGAGTGGATGGAGTTGTATTTGTCTGATTTGACCGTCAACGGCCACAAAGTAGATCTGTCACAGGACCCGCAATGGGAGGAAAAAAATAACCGCGCGAGCTGGACCGAGCCCAACTTTCAAGCGATGAACAACTACGGCTGGGGCCAGACGAATTGGGCTGGCCAGGCTCCGGGAGAAATCGGGGGGTTGTTTTGGCGCACCGAACCCGAGGATCCACACTTCTCGTATTATGGCGATGACATTGGCGAGCTTTCGCTCGAGGATCCCATTTCCTTTCGCGGTAGCATTTACTTCGATACGGGCATGACCGATGCCGCTGCCTATTTCGGATACTTTAACTCCAAGGAGCAGGTGAAGATTCTAACTAAAGGTGATCCTGACGCAGGTTACCCCCGCAGGAGCATGCTGGGCATTGCTATCAGCGATTCGAGCGCCGTGGGTTACTACTTCGTCGGGTTGCTGAGGGCAAATAACGACGATTCGACACGTTATCAGGGGAAGGTGTTTACGCCGAATCGGCAACGGCGACGTTTCACGTTTCGTTATGATCCTGAGGCCAATAGCGGCGTCGGGCGTGTCACGTACACGCTGGACGATGAAACGTTTGTTGTCAACGTCACGCCAGAGCAGCGTGCGGCCGGTGCGACGTTCGACCGCTTCGGTTTTGCAAACGTCCGCAGTGGCGGTCACTCCGTCGAGTTCTATCTTGACGACTTGACCTATACGGCGCGCCGCCAGAAGGGCGTTCGGCCCAGGCGATTCAAACAGAAAGTCATTGAGGTTGAATATCCTCATCAGCATGGTGGCCGAAGGTATTGAACGAATGACCGTACCCATGTCATGACGACAAAATCAGCGCGTGAAGACCGCACATACGGCGACGTTCACATTCACGACCAACGGCACGTGGCGACGTCACCGTTCCTGTTTCGGACGTCCCGCCTTCTTCTTGTCATTTGAACGTCATGCGAACACGGTCGAGCACGGGCGAAATCGCGCCGTTTCCCGTGTCAAAGATCGCCCGATACTGGATCCAGTGGCCCTCCGGCAGTCCCTCAAGTCGTATGTTGGCGTTGTCATAGTAGCTTTCCGGTCCTTGCGGTCCCAACCACTCCGCCTTTGGCAACTCACGCTGTTGATGCGCCACGCGAAGTTGGAAACGGATCGCAGTGTGCGCCGGTGTTGTTGCTTGCCAGTCGAGATACGCCGGTTGCAAACGGAACTTATGAGGTGAAGATGTGTAGACAAATTCGAAGCCACGGTTCCGGATATGTCCCAAATCCACACCAACATCGTAGTGGACTCCCACCGTGGGTATCGGAGTATAGTTCCCTTTACCGAATCCGTGGACCCCACCCCAATAGAGTCGAGAATTGGTGTGGTGGTCACCGAATTGCCGAGTCTTCTCGGGACTGCCATCCTGACGATGGCAAAAGAAAAAAACGTCCGTGTGACCATCAAAATTGAAATCGCTGACAATCGACCCGGTACCACCGTCGGTGAAAAGTCTGATCCGGCGATTGAGATCGAAGCCATCGGCGCCACCCAACAGAATTCCGGAATATAGAGAACGTCGACTGCGGTGCTTGTACAACGGGCAGACCAAATCCAACCAGCCGTCGTCGTTCACATCGCCGATCGTCATGGTTTTGGCCTCGATCTCATGGGTCACGGGCTGATCGTAGCTTGCCCGTTGATCGCCGTAATAGACACGCACTTTGTCACCGCCAAATACGATGTCAAAATACCCGTCCCGATTGAGGTCGGCGATCTCCGTTTGATGGTTCTGCGGGCCGGACGTCCCGGGGATGTGCTGACGTCGATGATCACCCCAGGCACGCGTTCCGTCTCCCCAAAAGATAGAAGCACCTTGTCCCGCAAAGACCATGTCGAGATGGCCGTCGCTATTGAGGTCTGCAATCGATGGCGACCGGCATTTAGC
This sequence comes from Planctomycetaceae bacterium, assembly GCA_002726515.1. Lineage (GTDB taxonomy): Bacteria > Planctomycetota > Planctomycetia > Pirellulales > Pirellulaceae. Next base: position 17,070 of record PBTE01000055.1, read on the forward strand.
GATGTTCAACGGCGTACGTTGAGTCACCGCCCAGCCACCGGAATCGCCCCAATAGATGAATGAACCAGGCTTGGCCTCTGGGAACACGGATGCATTCGACGCTCGTTCCTTGTTGCGCTTATCAACTCCTTCATAGTTCCGACCGTTGGCGATAATGATGTCCAAGTAACCATCACGATCCAAATCCGCAACTTCCACACCCAGTCCCGCGTGGGCCGGCAAGCCTGTCACCCGCCAGTTGTCGAATTGATTTTCGTCGTTCCAAAAAATGCAAAGCTCATTCTCGTAGCGCACCACTTCACCCTGGTTCTGCAACAGGATGTCGACTTGGCCATCGTCATCGAGGTCAGCCATGGCCTGCTCGTAGGGTTCCCGCCCAATTAACTCGATACGGTTGTCGGCAGTGTATTTTCCATCTCGTGTGCCAAAGTAAAGGTAGCTGGGATCGTAGTCACCGCGTGACGTGGCGATCATCGAAGTAATCAGAACGTCCAAGTGTCCGTCGCCGTTGAAATCAGCAATGGCATTACCCTGCGCACCGTGTTCGTAGAGCGGAGTGCGCCGCGTTATGTCGAATCCGTTTGGACCGTTCCAATAAATGAAGGAAGGTACCTCGTACGAATAATGTTCCTGAAAATTGCAGACCAGCAGGTCGATCCAACCATCTCCGTTCAAATCCGCTGCGTTAGCGCCCCAGGCTCCGATTGTCTGGAGGGCAATCCGGTTCTCAGTTTTGAATCCCTCCGCACCGCCGTAATAAAGAAAGGAGTCAATCATCCTGTTGCCAAAGCGCCGCTTTCCCGTGAAGCTGAACATGTGATTTGTAAAGAAGGCATCGTTGTGGCCATCCTTGTTGAAGTCGGCCACGACGACGTCTTTGGCGTACGTTGTTTCAAATTCGATTTGCCGCGCTGCTCGAAAATTTCCTTCTTCATTCAGATAGGCGAACGATCGACGGCCCTCCTCATTGGCGAACAGCACGTCTGACCAGCCATCACCGTTCAAATCCGCTGCCCGGCAGGCATGGGCCGAACGTGTCGGCAGGTCAATCCGGTGATTCGCAGAATAGCCCGACCGGCTACCAAAATAAATGAACGAATGGTTTCCTTCGCTATTGGAGAACACTAAATCCGGCCAGCCGTCCTGATTCAAATCCGCAATGTCGACGTCGGTCGCACCGCGAGTCCCGATCTCTGCGAATCGACTAGGATCAAATCCATCAGAGGAATTCCAGTAGATCCTGGACGGTGTTTCATCCTCGACCGATTCGCCGCGGTACTCCCAAAAACCTGCGGAGAAAGCAAAAACGATGTCCGTGTGTCCATCCCGGTTAAGGTCGCCGATCGCCACGCTTTGCGTGTTCTGCGCCGGCAACTCGGTTTTTCCCTTAAACGGATAAACTCCCCAAATGCCGGAGGCAAGGGCTTCGTTGGGCCTTTTCATTCCGCCCCAATAAACGGCTGAGTCCATGCTGGTCCACGTGCCGTTAGAATAGTTGGCCACGACGAGGTCCAAATTTCCGTCCCGATTCAGGTCACCCGGCGCCACCCACATGGGGCCGTCGGCTGGAATATAACTGTGACGCTTAATACTGAAGTCATGCCCATTGCCCCAGTAGATCGACATGTCGAGCATTTCGACGAGAGGATGGGAATTGGCACACAAGATGTCGATCGCTCCGTCACGATTTACATCCCAGCGGTTAATGGTTTGCATGCGTCCACCGGCCGAGACGTACATATTGGCCCCCGCGTCGTCGAAGGTCCCGTCCTGAAAATCGTTGAACGTTGTTTCTTCCCAGACTTCTTGTCCATTCAGTCCGCCGACCAAATGAACAACCGTCGGCAAAGCAAGAAAAAATGCCAACCGCCACATGATTCGCCTCCCTTAAAAACCATTGTCAGCTACGCCAGGTAAGTCAATTGACTCGGCTGAACTACTCGCATTCTAATTCATTTACGTGTACCCGACCACCAACGAACCGTCGAGGTCGCGAGACGATCTGAAGAGACCTTCTCTACGTCTGCGCTCGTGCGGCAGCCTGTTTGTGCGGCCTGCCGTGAAGATCCGGGAGGCCATGAAGTCCACTACCTTGTGCGGGGAAAAGGTCGCACGTACAGGCTCATGACAAGCGGGAAAACCGACGTGTTGAGGAAACCCGTCAGCAGAGGGCCACAATTGTGCCTGCGATGGGTCTCAAAAAAAGGGTGTTGCTGACGGGGCGTTTTTTTCAAAGAATGGAATCAACAAGGAACGGGTCCGAAAAGAATTCCGCCCTCTTCCTGCTGGCGCCACTCGCGGGCAGCCAGCACTGGAGAGTCGGCGTCGGACTAGTGTGTGTCAATCAGAATCGCTCATTTAGAGCGTGCCGGTGTGTTCTACTCCTGTCAAGAACCACCTCGCTTGACCTTAATCTCGAAATCGTTTGTTTTGACATCCCGCGAAACCGTGAATCGCAGTCCGGAAGTTTCGTAACGTCTGTACTGTGGATCGATGACCTGAGGAGGTACCCGTACTTCGTCCCGGTCTCCCTTGAAAAGAGGCGGAACCACCAATGCTTGATGCTCTCCCTCGACGGCACCATCGCCCGGTCGGAAGGTACCGAGTTGGAACTTACCATCCGGCTGGATCGATCCACGGGAACTGATGACGTGAGGATTGTCGACCGGCCGGAATTCAACCGTGCCACCCGCGAGTGGAGTGCCATCGACAAACGTAACCCGTCCTCCAGCGGGATAAGTGGGCAGCGGCCCCGCGCTACCGCACCCGGTGATCAAGGAACTGCCAAGCAGCAAGGCGTAAGCCAGTACGAACGCTGGAACAACTGGTCGAGGAGTCATTTTTTGGGGTCCCGAGTACGGAGTCGCTTACGGCACACGGGCTGCGTGTTACCACGAAGGAACAACTTAATCGGGTCATGTATCTTCTGTGCGCGGAAAATCCCATGAGGCCCGGAGGTCGGCAGTAATCCCAGCACGAGGTAGGGCATTGACAGATAATCTTGCTCGTGACGCGTGACCCAACTCACCAGTCTTTTCGCTATCGGCCTTCGGAAGTTCATGGCTCGTTAGTTGTGATTTACGGAACTTTTTCACCAGCCGACAAGGGTCTGAATCACCAGCTCAAACAGTCGAATTAATTCCCAGTTTGGGAAATGGATCCGTCCTCGACCGTGGCCGAATTCTTCAAACTTTGGTTTGAGTAGACCGGCAATTCCAAATTCTGCTGCGCAAAACTTGGAATTACTACGCCGCGTTAATACGCGTTACTTGGAATCGCGAATCCGTCGTGCCGGTTTGCCAAATATCCGAGTATCGTGGTGTCGATCGAAACCGTGATTGGTCGAACACCGCCGTCTCCGAAAACGAACTGGCAGATGTTCGGATGCCAGCTGCCAAAAATGTAATTGGTCGGGGTCTTCGGACCGTAGGCCAACGGAAAACCCGGCCCGGCAAAGCGTCCAACTATCTGCAAATTATCGGCGTTGTAAATGGAACAATCGAGCCCGCTTGTCATTCCGAAAGTGCCAATGGGGATGTGTTTTTCACCCACAAACACCGTGTTGGAAGTGCCGTCTAATATCGACCTCAACCTCGTGTGAGACTTATATCCGTTAAACAAATAGTTGGGATCGGATCCGCCACATGGTGGTTTGGCGAGTGACCCGATGATCGGACCGACGGGCATCGGTTTGCGGTCGATATAGTCCCACGGGATATCACTATCGCCCACGACACCCGCATAGTCGCCGAGCGCACCAGCTCGATGTGGTACCCTCCGGCGCGCGTCACAGGGGGCGGCGCTCAGATTGTATCCTTCTCGCGATCCCCCCGCACCGCGGCGGGTGGGACAATAGTAAACGGGCACTTGTGCGCGAATGTTGACGTCCGGTTGAAAGTGGTACGCAAGTTTGGGGTCCCATTGCTGGTCAACACTGCCTTGTTCAAGAAAGGGCCAGAGTTCAGTGAAAAGGGTACCGTGGTGGCAAGGCAGGCGGATCGGGGGCAAGTGTCTATAGTTGTCGTGAAAGAGAAGTATGGCCAGGCCAACCTGTTTCAAATGGTCGCTGCACTGGGCGCGGCGGGCAGCCTCGCGCGTGGCCTGAACAGCGGGCAATAACAAGGCTAGCAAGATGGCGATGATCAGAATGACGACAAGCAATTCGACGAGCGTAAACCCGAGAGACTGGTGACGATGCGTGATCCGGAGTTTTTCGTTCAGCAAAAGCCTCCGCGACGGCACAAAACAGCTGCCCAGCCTCTTACAACCTCGCATACTATCCATGCCTACCCTCAGAGTAAAAGTATCAATGTAAACGGCATTGCTCCATGGGCATGAAGCGTGGCATTTTCGTGCCCTTCCGTTTAAATAATTTTAATCTGTCTTTCCCCTGTTCTCAAGTGCCAACGCCTCGCAAGTGGTACAACATCGCAAGAATCACCGACGATTGTGTTGACCTCCCCCCCAAAAATGGTCCAGCAAGAGTGAGAGAATCCTGTCGGGCTGAAGGCCCGGAAAGGACTCTTTCAGATGGCCCAGAAACGTCATCGTGTGGACCAGATTATCTCCAAGTTGCGTCGAGCGTGTCGTGTGCTCGATCCACCTCGCCGTACTCAGCGATACCAGTTGCGCAGGGTGGATGATGAACCACGTTGACTTCATGAGATGCGTGCTTTGACTAGACAACGTCCACGCTTCGGGGCCGAACGCATTCACCGGGTGCTCGTGGAACGTCATTGGCAGGTAAACCACAAGCTGTTCACCGTCTCTGGAAGGGAGGAAACATACTAGCCCCTGGAAAACAGCATCGCAGACGACGTTTTTCAGGCGGTAGCGAGAATAGGTGCGTGCGACGTCGGTCACAGCACAAGAGTCACGTTTGGTCGTGATCGACGGGACCACTGGCGAATGTTTGGCGATCGAAGTGATACGTTCGTTCCCAGCTCGGGACGTGATCGGTGTTCTGCAGTACCTGTTTGCGGTGCGTGGCACGCCACAGCACGTCCGCTCTGATAACGGTCCGGAGTTCGTGACAAAGACTGTTCGTCGCTGGCTCCAGCGAGCTGATGTGGGTACACTGTTGTTCGCCAAGGGCAGCCCTTGGGACAATGGCTATGTCGAGTCGGCGGGCCGGACACTGCGTCGAAAGGGCTATCGAACCCGCTCTACCTTCTCAGTTGTGCTCCCTCGTGTCGGATCGGCTCTTGACGGAGGCGAATCTAGGGACGAGACTTCCTATCCGCGGGAGAGAACTTTTTTTCAGTGACCATCCGGATGATGCCGTGGTCAATGTTCGGATAACGTTGTACACCCGAGAGAACCGTGCATTTGAAACGGGGGGCTGAACGAACCCTGTCCGGCTCGCTCGCATGTCAAACGGGAGATGTCAGTTCTGATTTGATGGAGGATGGCGACAATGGCAGTTCCGCACTCGGTGCAGAGGGCCCTCGAGGCGAAAGGCGACAGAAAGCCAGACTTTGAGCGTCTCAGAGCTGCCCTGAATCACCAGGAGCCAGACTACGTTCCCCTTTTTGAAATGGGCGTCGAGCCGGAGATCAAGCAGCAGATCATGGGACGGTCGCTCAACGGACACGCCGACGAGATCGAGTTCTTCCGGGTGGCCGGTTTCGACGTCTATCCTGTTTCGCTGAGCGTGATCGGCGTCAACACAAGGTCGGTTGAGGGCACCCGGCCGAGTGCAAAAAAGACGACCGACGTGCAGGTCCTCAGCCACACTGTCAGCACCTACAAGGCTGAGCTCGAGGCGTATTCGGAGCGGTACTGGGCCGAGATGCACAAGGGAATGATCACCACCGAAGAGGAGTTTGAAGCGTATCCCTGGCCAGACCCTGACGATCTGGACTTCTCCATACTTGATGAGGTCGGCGCTCTGCTGCCGCCCGGTATGAAGATCGGTGTCGTCATCGGCAAGGTGTTCACCGGTGTTTGGTTCATGATGGGCATGGAAACCTTCATGTTGTCTTACGTGGATGCCCCAGAACTCATCGAGATGCTGTACAGCAAGATAATCCCACTGCAACAACGTGTCATGGAAGCCGCGATGGAGCACCCCGCCGTCGGACTGAGCTTTCACGCCGACGACTTGTCAGGCACGAATGGACCCCTTGTCCATCCCGACCATTATCGAAAGTACGCCTTCCCCTGCTACAGGACGATGTGCGACATGGCTAAGGCTGTGGATAAGCCGTTCATCTACCACACAGACGGCGACATTTCGATGTTGATCGAAGATCTCATTGACCTGGGCATCACCGGTTGGCATCCGATCGAAAAACAGGCACACGATATCAACGAGGTGAAAGCGAAGTACGGTGATCGAATCGCACTGCTGGGCAACATAGATCTCCAATATACGCTGACCAGGGGGACCCCTCAGGAGGTCGACGACGAGGTTCGTACCCGGATCCGTGATTTGGCGCCCGGCGGGGGCTACTGCGTCTCCTCCGGCAACTCGGTCCCCGAGTACGTGCTGATCGACAACTACGCCATGATGCTCGAAGCCACCTTCAAATATGGCAAGTACCCGATAGCTTTGGACTGAGGTTCATTCGAAAAGCAGAGGATTCCCAATGTCGATTCTCAACAAAGGCCTGGAAGAGGAACTGAATTGGTTGACGAGACCTGACGAGAAGAGTCGGATCCGTGAAATCCTGGCAAATGCGGACGCTCTCATGCAGGATATCTCCTACAACTTGATCGTGGGAGGGCAGGACGAGGTTGACCGGTTGACCAAACAGGCTCTCGACAAGGGTACCCCCGCGAGCACTATTCTGGACGATGGACTTATCTCCGGTATGTCGATCGTGGGCGCCAAGTTTCGCGACAACGTCATCTTCGTCCCCGAAGTTCTTGTTGCCGCCCGCGCTATGAAGGCCGGCATGGCACGTCTGGAACCGATCCTCGTGGCGTCGGGAATCAAGCCGACTGGCACGGTGATCATGGGCACCGTCAAAGGAGATCTTCACGACATCGGCAAGAATCTCTGTAACATGATGCTGTCCGGCGCCGGCTTTTCTGTCCACGACATCGGCGTGGACACCAAGCCGGAGGAGTTCGTCGCGGCGGCGCGGGAGCATGACGCCCAGATCGTGGGCATGTCGGCGCTGCTCACCACCACCATGGTGAATATTGAAACGACTATCCAGGCGTTTGAGAGGGCAGGGCTGCGGAGAAAAATCAAGTTTATGGCTGGTGGCGCGGCACTGACGCAAGCCTTAGCTGAAGAGATGGGGGCCGACGGATACGGGAAGGATGCAATCACCTGTGTCGAGAAGGCCAAGGAGTTTCTGGGCATCGACGACGCCGGACCCACGACACCCGCTGACCGGTAGAAGCTGGCAGGCTGCAAGAGTCGGATCCGCTGTAACGCGCCAGCGTCAAGTTCTGCTCGTTCCCAAGAACGTGGTTAATACCCATCGATACGCTGCGTACTTTTCAGAAGCGGAAGGCAAGGACGCGGCGACAGACGAACGGGCAAAAGAGGACCGCGAAGAAAGAACGCCTGATTGTGGTGACCAGGTGACGAGGTGTGACACAACAAGGCTTGGTAGTTCCCTTTGGTGTGTCGCCCTCGTTGTTTTCCTGCTCAACGTCATTTGTTGTTTGGTGTCAGTTGTCCAGTTCGGGGGCAAATGAGCCATTAGCCAATGTGCCGCACCAACGCCTCCTCAGTGATCGATGATTCACCGTGCTCTTTTCCAAACAACGAGAGAGCGTTTTCACGTACCGTCGCGGCGATTGAAGAATTGCTAATGGAGACCTGAGAGTTGAATTAAGGTCCGATTTCAATCTCTATCGAGAGGAATTGTCGTGAATAGTGACAACTTAAATACCGTTTTGTCCTTAACGAAGGAAGGAAGGTTTGACGAGGCGATCCCGCTTTGTCGGCACCTCGTATTCGCGCCCGGCGCGGTTGGCCAACTGGATCAACACAACATGAGGCCGCATTCCCGGCTGGAGCGCGTCGCAGGCAAGTTTCGCACACCAACGTAATTGGGACGCTACTTACGGAACTCGTTGGAGAGAGCCCGGACGAACCGGGTCGAAGGCCACCTGTAAGAAGATGTGACTGCGGCACTGATCGGCTTGTCCGGGTCGGGAAAGGATAACCGGCAATCGAGGAATTCAACGCGCTGGCCAAGTGTTTCATGACCTGGCCGAAGGACCAATTGCCCAACACGCGGCCAGAGCGAGGCCCACGGCGTGCCCGGTTTTCTTCAGGAAGCTGCGTCGGCCGGTTTTTCCCTGTTATCGACCTGTGCGACAAACATGGCCGTTCCCAAAAGATCTTGAAAACGTGCGAAAAACTCGCCCTTGATCTCGAATATGTTCGAGGCGAAGAAGTAGCTCAGTAGGGCAGTTGTTGTCATGCGCGGGGGAAGTGAATATTCCCATCACGTCATCAATTATATAGAATAACCCAGTGTTCCGGAAAGAGTCGTCGGCGGGTCGGTTTCTGCTGTGAAGAGGAGGGATGAGCGATGCTCACCATTGCAGGTTGTCACCAACGTGTCTGTAACGGCCTAACCCGCCGCGAGTTGTTGCAAGCGGCAGGGATGGGCTTGTTTGGCGTGAGTTTACCGAAGGTACTGGCGGCAGAAGACGTCGCGACGCCATTCGAAAACGGGCGGGCGAAGTCGGTCCTTTTTATCTTGCTGTTCGGTGGGCCGAGCCAGCTGGAAACGTTCGACATGAAGCCCGAGGCGCCGGACTTGATACGCGGGCCGTTCAAGCCGATCGCGTCGCGCACCCCGGGCCTCCGTATTTGCGAGCATCTTCCGCAATGCGCCAAGATCTCGGATAAGTACGCGGTGATTCGTTCGATGACGCACCCGTACAACGACCACGGTGCCGTTCACTACATTCAAACCGGTCACCCGCACCCGAGCCGATTCGGGTCTAACCCGGATGAAGCACCAGTCGGGCCCAACGAATGGCCCGCCATGGGATCGGTTGTGGAGTACCTTTCGCAGCGTTACGACCGGGGCACGCGACCGCTGCCGGACTACATTTACTTGCCGAATCGCCTGGGCGCGTTGCAAGGCGGGGATCGCCCGGGCCAATACGCGGGCTGGCTGGGCAGGGCCTACAACGCACTGGCAACGGACATCCGCAAACGGGGGGAGGACGACAATCCGTACTTCCGCGACTGCACTGACGAAGAACTCGACTTCCATATCAAGGGGATTGTTCTCGGGGATGAGATGCAACTGGACCACTTCAACCGGCGCAGGACGCTGCTGGAGCAGTTCGACACCCAGCGGCGACTGCTCGAAGCCGGCGACGCCGTCCACACGTTTGACTCGATTCGTCAGCGAGCGGTGAAGTTGGTCACGTCCGGGAAGATGCGCACAGCGTTGGACATCCGCCGCGAGCCGGGTAAGGTGCGCGATCGTTACGGTCGTCATCTTTTCGGCCAGTCGGTGCTCATGGGCCGCCGATTGATCGAAGCCGGGTCACGGTTTGTGACGGTGACCTGGGACGTTCCGTCCGGCTATGGCTGGGATTCGCATCGCGATAGTCACGACTTGAAAAACCACTTGTTGCCCGGGTTTGACCAGACCTTTTCGGCCTTGATCGGCGACCTTGAGGACCGCGGCCTGTTGGACGAGACGCTGGTGGTTGCGATCGGCGAGATGGGTCGTACTCCGAAGGCGAATTCGCAATGGGGCCGTGGCCACTGGACTCACTGCTTCCCGGCTGTGCTGGCCGGCGCCGGAATCCGCGGAGGCATGCTCTACGGTAGCTCCGACGAGAACGCCGCTTACCCGGCCGAGGATCCGACACGTCCAGAAGACCTTGCGGCAACCATCTTCCAGGCTCTCGGTCTCGACCCGCAGACGCCCTTCACCCAGCGAGAGGGACGACCTGTTCCTCTGGTCGAAAAAGGCAGGCCACTGACGCAACTGTTTATCTAGTCCTGTGCCGAAAAGGGTGCTCCGGGAGTCTGATCGCGGCGGTCTGGACGCTGTGAGGTCCGCTTACGACAGCCGTGTGCCGGCCTTCACCGAAGTTTAGGTAAGCGGCTTTGATCCGGCTATTGTCCAAAAAAACCAAGCTGACCGAGGACTCATGTCTCAACTTCTTTCCGTCGCTTCGTTACTGACGCTACTGAGCGTCAGTGCGGAGCCTTCCTATCAGGCCGAACTGGTCTTTCCACTCGATGAGCAGCACAACCATGCTCCTGGCATTGTGGAATGCCCTCACGGTGAGCTATTGGTCTCCTGGTATCGCGGATCTGGAGAAAGAACCGCGGACGACGTGGCGGTGTACGGTGCTCGACTCCGCCGCGGCGACACCCGTTGGAGCGCTCCCTTTGTGATGGCCGACCGGCCAGGCTTTCCTGACTGCAACACGGCAATGTTCATCGACCCACAGGAACGCTTGTGGCTCTTCTGGCCAACCATCATCGCCAATTCCTGGGAATCCTGCCTGACGAATTACAAAGTATCGTCGGACTACGCCGGAGCAGGTGCACCAACGTGGCAACGATCCGATATGATCCTGCTCAAGCCGGATGATTTTCAGGCGGAAGCGGAACGGTTGCTGGAGGAGCGGCTGAGTCGCCTGGAGCAACCGCTGGACGAGGAAGATAAAAAGGAGATTGATTCGATTCGGCAGCGACTGGGAGACAAGCTCTACCAACGACTGGGTTGGCAGCCACGCTGCAAACCGACGATCCTGCCAAGCGGCCGGATCTTGCTGCCCCTTTATTCGGACACCTACTCCTTTTCGATCATGGCCATCAGCGACGATCAGGGCGAGACTTGGTATGCAAGTCAGCCGCTGATGGGCTTCGGCAGCATCCAACCCGCCGTACTACGTCGCGGTGACGGTACCCTGGTCGCTTATATGCGTGAGAACGGTCCCCTGGATCGCGTTCGTGTCTCGGAATCCAGGGACAATGGAACCACGTGGGGGCCGGTCGGCGTGAGCGAATTGCCGAATCCCGGCTCCGGGCTGGATGCCGTCAGACTGGAAAACGGCCACTGGTTGTTGGTTTACAATGACACGGCGCGAGGGCGGAGACGTCTGGCCGTCTCCTTGTCCACCGACGAGGGGAAATCGTGGACGCGGACAAGGTATCTTGAAAACCACGAGCAGGGAGCATACCACTACCCGGCCGTCATCCAGAGTCGCGACGGTCTCATCCACGTGGTTTATAGCTACTTTGTCGAAGGTGGCAAAAGCATGAAGCACGCCAGCTTCAACGAATCCTGGCTAAGGCGAGAGGTGGCGGACTAAGGTCCTCCTTGCCTCCTCTCTACTTTGATCCTGTCTTTCTCGCGATCCAAGTAGTATGTGGTGCCCGTCGGAGTCGCTACCAATTCGAGTGTCGGGCCCTGGTCCCAGGGAGCGATGGTGAACTTCACCGGGTGCTCGGCCTGTGTGAAAGCGCGGACCACCGCTTCCTTCTCGAGCCGCAGGCCGGACCAGACGGGGCCATCGTGGCGTATACCCGGAACGTCAGTGTTCATGATCCAGCCCTCCTCGAGAAACCTGCGGTAGGCAAGCATCTCGTCGTAAATCGCGACTGCGTCTTCCACCTCTTCCGTGGCGATGGTCCCCTGTGGCCAGGCCAGGGCATTGAATATCTGCATCGAATCGGCCCCGCGCAACCATACGTGGCGCAGAATCTCACGGTAGCGCTGGCGCGAAAGAATGGGCACCTCCTTGTTCCCCGCCTCGGGCAGGTAGCGGGCGACCCAGGGCACTGACTGCACCTCCGGCGCCAAGCGTTGCCTGTTGTCGGCATCCTGTGACATGCCCGCGAGCATGGCATGGGTGTAGACGCGGTCCATGTGTTTCTCGTCGAGCGGCCAGCCCCAACTCTCGTCCCAGTGGTGGGCCTTCCGATCTCCTGTTGCTGCGGCGTTTCCCCGCGTCAAATCGCACGACCGTGTGAAGACATCGATTGATGCGCTCTTGGTGAGTCGCTGCAACAGCTCAGCAATGCTACCATTGCCTGAAGTGGCGCTGCCAATGGGACTCCCAGTTGAAACGTTTCATGGAAACTCGAAATGAATACATTCCTCTATCGTTCATTGATAATGGCGCTGATGGCGCCGGGATGGATGTCGTCGGCATTCGCCGAGCCGGCGCTCCCCATGGAGTTGATCGCGAAACCCACAGTCATGACGGACCAGATGGGTGGAGTGCCACATCCGTCGAAGAACGACCTGGTGAGGATGCACCAATCGGGTTATATCTTGCGTGCTCGAAACGGCAAGCTATCCCGTTTGAATGTCGAAAAGACGCTCTTGCCGCATGACTTCCCCATGACTCCTCAGGGAGTTCAAGTTGACCTAGGAGCAGACAACACGCTGTTCGTGCGGTTGACCAACAAATTGTGCAAATCCAAGGACGGTGGACGTACCTGGACCTCACACCTCATCAACGCGCCGGGGGGGTACGCAATTTCCCAAACAGGGCGGTGGAAGGTGATGAGCGACGGCACCTTGATCTGCGTGTCCGTCATCTCGGGCGAGGACGAAAGAGCGGCCGCGAGGGTGTGGGAGTCGAAAGACGAAGCGCGCTCCTGGAAGCCACGATCAAAGATCCCGCTGAATCTGAACGTGCCGCAGACGGGTCATCCCTACGATGCGCGCTATTGTCATCGCGGACTGGAGCGGCTGCAGGACGATACCTTGTTGTGGTTCATCGAGCTCCGGGAGTTTTCGCGCGAGCGTACCGAGCAGGAACAAAAGGTCTTGAAACATCACGCCCTTTTCTATTTTCGTTCGAAAGATGGTGGCAAGAGCTGGCAAGGTCCCTCGCTCATGGGAGATTGGCTCAACGAGGGGGCTGCGACGCTGCTCCCATCCGGAAGAATCCTGGCCACAGTCCGTTACCAGCGAGATAGAATCTCACAGGATTCACCGGACCTGGTGAAGCACATGGGGGCCTATTTCAAGACACCCGATCGACCAGGGTTTAAGAATGTGTTCCTCATGAACTCCAATGACGGTGGGTCAAGCTGGACGCCACCGCGCATGCTCACAACGGTCTATGGCCAGACCTTTGGTTATCCGGCGGCGTTGGGTGATGGTACCGTCGTCGTGGTCCATGATACCCGGTATGGTCCGGGGCCTCCTGGCAGTCGGGCATTGATAAGTCGCGATCAAGGTCAGACCTGGGAGGATGAAGTCTATTATCTCGATTCCACGAACTTTCCCGGAAGCTACACTGCTAGTGTGGTGCTGGCTGACGACACGATCCTCACCATCGCCGGTTCGTGTACCGATCCCTCGATAAGCGGATTTGATTGGGAAAACGTGCAGGATAAGACCGACTTGTATTCCATCCGCTGGAAGCCGGTCACGGAACTACACGGGCCCACGTAGCGCGAAGGTGTATAAGTATGCCAATGACAAAAGTTTCTCAGTCAACTTGCAATTCCTCTGGAGGGTCTCCCTCCAAACCCCCCACGTGTATCTCCTTTCCAACCGTTTGTTGCCATTAGCAAACACAGAACACTGAACGCTCAAATACCGGAGCGCCCGCATGTCACGCCCGAGCATCGCCGCTATCGGCACTCTCTGCCCGGATGATCATCCACTGTTCAATTGAAATCGGGTTCGTTTCAGAAAACAGCCGGGTACGGTGAAGAAGTCAATAGCTGCCGTTTCCTTCATGTGGTTTAGTAAAAAGGTGCACCAGGTCTGTGATGACCACTGGTTTTTGCTTGCCGGAACCCGCGCCCGCAAGGCCCCGGGGTGGGGCACAAGGTGCTGGTTTTTGTGTTCGCTGAATTGTGGCCAACGGCAACCTGAACTCCGGTGATACAGAGACTTTCACCGCCACATCGGTTGAGTACAATTCTAGAAATCTGGATCCGTGCATTGAGATAATCACAAGTCAGGCAGCCATCTTTAGGGGGAGATCCATGTCAGCGCCGTCGCCGACCAGACCGGCTCATCCGCCTCCATCCAGCTGCGTCCGGGCCTCAGGCAGCTGTTCCCAGATGAAGTTGTGATCGAAAGTCTCACCGGTGTGGAGCGGGCCGGCTTCAGTCGGGCTGGGGGCGAGTGGCTTCAACGCTTCGCTCGGTCCAATCCTGCTGCAAGTCACGAACGAGTTCTGCGGCGCTCTGGATCCGTCGTTCAGGGTCCTTCTGCAGACAGTCCATCGTCAATTCCTCAAGTTGCCTGGGGACCCTTCGGCGAGTCACGGTTGAGGGTCTTTCAGGAGAGGAATGCAGGATCTTGTCGATGACCTGATCGGCCGTCGTTCCCTTGGCGGGTAATTCGCCACAGAGAATTTCGTAGAGGATGACGCCCAGGCTGTAGAGATCCGTTCGTCCGTCGATTTCGGGACTTCTCTCGACCTGTTCCGGTGACATGAAGGCGACGGTTCCCTGTAGTTTTCCGTGTTGAGTGATCGAGAGTTCATCGATCGGGTCTTCGGTCCCCTTGCCCACGAGTGGTTCTGTGGATCTTCCCTCCCGATTCCAGACCTTGGCGAGGCCCCAGTCCAGCAGGAGAACTTCGCCAAAGGGGCCGACGAGGATGTTCTCCGGTTTGATGTCCCGGTGGATGACTCCGTGGGCATGAGAGTATTCCAGAGCACGGCCGACCTGAATGACGACCCCGATCAACTGTACCAAGTCATATCGATCTCGGTACTGCGGATTGAGAAGCTCCCGCATCGTGTAGCCGTGCACAAGTTTCATCGTGAAATAGAGGTGTCCCCGGTTGTCTCGGCCTAGTTCGTAAACCGGAACGGTATTCGGGTGCTGTAGCATCGCCGTGACTCTCGCCTCCCGCAGAAAGCGTTGTTGTTCAATCGGGTCGTCGGCGATCTCCCGATGGAGCGATTTGTAACAGATGGTCCGCGACAGGTGGAGATCCTTGCACCCCTGGATCAAACATTTTCCGCCGCGCGCGATGGTCTTGAAGAACACGTAGCGCATCCGGACATCGATCCGATCGGGCAGTTTTCGATCGGTATCCTCCAGGTACAATTGTGCGAGCGGATCCGTTGGGGAGTCGGGAAACTGCATGTTGTCACATCCCTTCCGTCCTGAGAACTGATAGGAAATTTGATTTCCACCGACAGATCTGGAGCCTACAAGGAGGGCATAGTGAATTCAAGGGAGAAAGTGCTTGGAGCGATTGGGTGAGGTTGCGGCCTGTCAGGCCGCAAGATACGGGTGGACCTCGCCGCCCAGACGCAACGTCTCCAGCCGACGTGCGTCGGTGATGATTATAAGATGTCCAGGAACGTGTCCATGTCCAGGTAGGTCAGTTCTTAGAGTTGGCGGAAGTCCGCTGGGTGATCGACCGCTGGCGACTGGACTACAACCACCACCGCATGCACAGTGCATTGAACTACCAGATCCCTGCCGCGTATGCGGCCGGCTGTATTCTTCCGGCTTCGGCTACGGAACACAGCCGATTTACCAACCCTGATTCTCTCACCCAGGCTTGTACAAAGATGGGGGGTGGTTATGAGAAAGACCCCGCAACTGGACACTGGCGAATGCCGGGACATGAGTACGAACGGCTCGGTCGGGGTGGAAAACCAAGATCGACCCGATAGGCTAGCCGCCAGCCGCAGGTGCATCGTCGTGACAACGACCTGTCGGCCAACGAAGGGGCATTTGAAGTTGTAAGCTTTAGAGTCAGCCAACAGGAAATCGAGAAAACCCCATAAAAACCAGTGGGCCTGAGAGGACTCGAACCTCCACGGGGTTAACCCCCACTAGAACCTGAATCTAGCGCGTCTGCCAATTTCGCCACAGGCCCAATACGGATGAAACGTGGTAACAGTTTCGATCACCGGTCCGAGAAAGTCAAGCGGAACTCGCTTTGTCACAGGAGCCTGTCAGCCAGCCAGCTTGGTTTCCAGGGGCGATGATCCGAAGTGTCGATTCAAGAATACCTGCAGGCAAAGTGGAGCAGACTGACACTCGATGTGTCAGTGGATCATTCCTTGCCGGGATCGCTGATCAAACGAAGGTATCCCCCGACCCGCGCTTGAAAGTCAATCAAATCCTGCCAGGGACGCACTTCTAATTCCACCATCTCCTCGTCCTCATTGGTGTGAGCCGAATGGAGTACGTTACGTACGCGGATGTGCAGGTATTCCAGCAGTTCAGACAACTGAGCTGCCTGGGCCGGGGAGAGACGTTCGGGTAACTCGGGAGGTTCGAGCAGATGCAGGGTGGCTTGAAGGTCTGCGTCATCCGACCAGTTTAACTCGTAATCCAACGGGTCTCCTTGATTTTCACCTTCCAATAATTCCGACTTCTCGTCGACCGTGGGGTTTTTGGGAGTGCCATTTTTGCGCAAGTTGGCCAGTCGTTCGGCAATCTCCTCGCGAGACCCGAAGACCAGCACCGAACGTCCGATCGTCAGCAGGTCACCGAAACGAAGGATACATAGCTGAATGTCTTCACCATTGACCCTGGTGCCGTTTGTACTTTCCAGGTCGGTCAGGACTAACTTCTCGTTGTCCTCCTGAATTTTGACGTGATAACGACTGACACGCTCGTCATTCAACTGAATGGTATTTCCTTCCTCCCTGCCAATCGTGATTGGAGGTTCCAGGTTCTCATAGACGCGACCGCGGTCGGCCCCATCTAACAGACGTAACGTGAGCATCGGCATCGATCGTATTGTGAGCTTCGACTGGCAACTTCTTCCTGGACTGCCAGACTTCTATTGCGGTACGTGTTCTTCTACGGAAACGAACTCCATAGCCGGGTAAAATCAATCATCTCAACCATTCGGGGCTCATCCAGTGTACCCCGGTGAAAGATGGCCTACGGAGCCAACTAACAAATTCTAACCCCGCGGCGCATTCCGATCACCCCCGAATCCTACGGGTTGAGACTGCCCAACCCAATGGCAGATGCCGTACAACCGTCAGGACCGGTGAAGAAATCTCCCGTCGGCCCCTCTAGCCGAGCCGCTCAGTCTGGTCAGAATCTCCGCGAGGGAAATCGGACTTCAGGTGTCCTCCGGCGATAAAACGATCTCCTGTTCGAGAGATTTTCGGAGGCGGGAGGCACGTTGTGTCAATCAGCCCCGTCGCTGCACCGGGAGCGGTTCCCACTGACAGGTTTCGCATTTTCTCTCGACTCGATTCGTTCTCGCCCGGTACGTGGCGTTGAAACCTGGGCGCCGAAAGTTTATGCTGCGCCAGAGGCTTTGCGAGCGCCCGTGGCGCAATTGGATAGCGCATCGGTCTTCGGAACCGAGGGTTGTAGGTTCGAATCCTACCGGGCGTGCTGCCTTCTCGTATTGATCTCAATCTTTGGCCACATCCTGAAACCGGACAGTTAGTAAAATTGAAGTCCAGGCCAACCCGCGGGTAGCCTGCAGACATATTTCCGGAGGCTTTGGCAACTTCCTACTCAGCCCCCAGAGAATCTTGCCTCAAATATCCTCCCTGCCTCGTGTTGCTTTGATCACAGCCGGTGCGGCCGGCATGTACTGCGGAAGTTGCTTGCGGGACAGTGCGCTCGCCAACTCCTTATTGAAGCGGGGTGTCGACCTTCAGTTGATACCCACGTACACCCCCTTGCGAACGGAAGAGGACGATGTCAGCATCGACCGCATTTTTTTCGGGGGTATCAACGTCTATCTACAACAGCGGTTCCGCTGCTATCGCTACCTTCCAAGGTGGGTGCACTCGATGTTGGATCATCCGCGGCTCCTCCACTGGGCAGCGCGGCGGAACCTACCGACCCGGGCGCAAGAAGTTGGTGACATAACCCTGTCGATGTTGCGCGGGACAGAGGGTAATCAGAGTCGCGAGGTTCGCAAACTAGTCCGTTGGCTGGCCACTTCCGCGCGGCCTGATGTGATCAACCTCAGCAACATGTTGCTGGCAGGATGTTTGCCCGAAATCAGACGGACACTTGACGTTCCCATCGTGGTCACTCTTCAAGGGGACGATTTGTTTATCGAGGAGTTGCCGGAAAGTTATCGTCGTCAGGCATTGGAAGAGATTCGGCGTCTGGTTGGCTGTGTCGATACGTTTATCGTGTTTACGGAATATTACGCGAGTTTTATGAGCGAGTATTTTGGCATTCCCACCGACAAAATTCGTGTCGTTCCCCTGGGTATCAGTCTGGAGGGATTTCCTGCGAAACTACCGGTCCGGCCGGACCGGTATCCCACGATCGGCTACATGGCAAGACTTTGCCCCGCCAAGGGGTTGCACCATCTGGTGGATGCATTTGTGCGGCTACGAGAAATGGCTCCCCGGGAATCGGTTCAACTTCGAATAGCAGGCTGGCTTTCCGAACACGACCGTCCTTATGTCGAATCACAGTTTGAAAAAATCCGCGCAGCCGGCTTCAGCGACGATTTCGAATACTTGGGATCGGTTGACCGACACTCGAAGCTGGAATTTCTCAGGTCACTGGATGTCTTAAGTGTCCCCACGGTCTACCGCGAACCGAAAGGGTTGTACGTATTGGAAGCACTGGCTAGCGGTACGCCCGTGGTCCAGCCGCGGCATGGGGCATTTCCGGAGCTTCTGGCGGGTGGCGGAGGTCGTTTGTTCCGGCCGGGTGATGTGGAGGGGCTCGCCAGGAATTTGCACGAAGTCTTGACCGATCATCAACAAATGGAAGACTTGCGCCGTAGTGGCCACCAGAGTGTGCACCAGAAAAGCCATATCAATGGGATGGCAGATGCAACCCTGGAAGTCTTTCTCGGCGTTCTACCCCGGTAAAGGTATCGTGGAGTCATGCACCGTTCGCCTCGGATTTCTCACGCTTGCCAAGTTGCGCATGTGTGATGTCTAATAGCCGGAGAGTATCGACGGGGCAATCTTGCGTTTTGGACCGCTGTGAGTTTCAGACGCTTGTCACGATTTCCACGTCCAACAGTTTAGTGGACCAACCATGATTACACCGCGTCGATCTTTGAAACTCCCAATCACTCTTGCCATCCTGATGATTGTGATGTTGGTCGCCCTGATGGTTGGTTGGGTGTTGTTGGCTGTTATCAGGGCTGGTGAAACAGATTATGCGGCCCTCTACTGGACTCTCTTGTCCGTGGGAACTACGTTTCTGGTATTGATACTTGGCGGAACGATTTTTTATCTGGTACTCACGATTAAGACATTCAACCTGAATCGGCGCCAAACAAATTTCATTGCAAGTGTGACTCACGAATTGAAATCCCCCATTGCTTCTTTGAAGCTCTATCTGCAAACGCTCGATCGCCACCAGGTCAACGAAGAACAGCGCTCAGAATTCCGGCAATACATGCTGGAAGATGTTGAACGCCTGGATCATTTGATCAATCACTTGTTGGACGCGGCCAGCCTGGAGAAATCACGTGTTGAGGGCGAGGTGGAAAATGTCGATTTAGCCGCGATCCTGAGGGAATGTGGAGAGGCGGTCTGTCTGCGTTACCGGGTGCCAGCGACCACCATTCAGTTTGATCTCGAACCATGTCAAGTTCGGTCTACCAGAATGGATGTTGACATGATCTTTCGCAACCTGCTGGACAACGCGGTTAAATACGCTGGGAACCCTCCTCGGGTGGTAGTGACATTATATTTTCATGACGACCAGAAAAAGACTGCAGTGACGCAGATAAAAGACAACGGTCGAGGAATTCCAGTTCCCATGCGTCGCAAGATTTTTGGGCGTTTTGAACGATTGGGACTTGAACTTGAACGCGAAAAACCGGGAACCGGGTTGGGCCTTTATATTGTGCGTACGCTCGTGCGCCGGCTGTCGGGCCGTGTCAGGGTCATGGATGCGGTGCCCGAACCGGGAACGGTGTTTGAGATTCGGCTGCCTGGTATTCAGAACCTGACCGAGGATGCAGGCTTGCAATCAGAAGATACTCCCCCTCATGTAGCACGTGTCGGATGACAAACAATCAAAAACACATTCTCGTCGTCGAAGATGAGGTTCACCTGGCCAAGGGGATTCAGTACAACCTGGAGCAGGAAGGATACCACGTCACCCGGGTGCTGGATGGTGCGAGTGCGTTGAAACTGCTGCAAGATTTAGACAGCTCGATCCACCTGGTGATTCTGGATCTGATGTTACCGGGCATGAGCGGTTACGTTGTCTGTGAAACACTACGTGAGGTAGGAAATCACGTCCCCGTTTTAATTCTCAGTGCACGCACCTTGACCGAAGACCGGACTCGGGGATTCGACGTAGGAGCCAATCAGTATCTGACCAAGCCATTTGAGCTTGAAGAACTGCTGAGCCGCGTCGGGAATCTTCTCAGTCTGTCTAACCAGCGGCAATCGACTTTCGATCAACCCGTTGAAACCGAAAGTTTTGAATTTTCCAGTGCCAAGATTGATTTTGAGACCCATGACGTGTGTGTGGACGGGAAACCTCTTCGGCTGACTCATCTCGAGTTAAAGTTGTTGCGATATTTCGTGGCGAACGCAGGTCGCGTGATCACGCGAAAAGAACTGCTGGAGAATGTCTGGGAGATGCCTGGCAATGTGACCACCCGTGCTCCAGATCAATTCATTCGTCGCTTGCGAAAGTACTTTGAGCCCGACCCGACAGTTCCGCGTTATTTTCTTACGCTTCGCGACTCTGGATACAGATTTGTGAGTGATGGCAAGGACGACTGATAGGGTTGTTACGGGACTTGGTGAAGGCTGTCACTTCGTCCTGTCACCTACCTTCTACTTGCCCTTCACTCCGAGACGATGAGTAAGCGATCAGCGCTGGGGTTGTTCCGGTGACCTCAGCCCGGTGGAACCGCTCACTTGTCAGCTCAGGGTGACAAGTCCCCGGCAACGAGCAGGGGGATTCTCCAACAGGGGTGCCCGGCACTAGGGAGATCCCTGCTTGCCCGAACGCCGATCCGATTTCTTGCGACGAAATTTGAAATCGAGGGCGGCCGAGTTGATACAGTAGCGCAGTCCCGTGGGTTCCGGACCGTCTTCGAAAACATGTCCCAGGTGAGCGTCGCAGCGACGACATTTGACTTCGGTCCTCACGCTGAAGAAAAGTGATCGATCTTCTTCCAGTAACACATGTTGCTGCTGAAACGGTTCCCAAAAACTGGGCCAGCCAGTACCGGATTTGAATTTTGTGGTGGAATCGAACAAAGGCAATCCACAACAGATGCATTGGTAAATGCCATTCCGTTTATTATCCCAGTACCTTCCCGTAAAAGCCCGCTCGGTACCCTTTTTTCGAGTGACGTGAAATTGTTCTTCCGTCAGCAGACTTTTCCATTCTTTTTCCGGTTTCACAACGGGTTTCAGGCTCTCCTGCGCGGGAGACAAATCCTGTGCGATTTTGTCTGCGGAGTTTTCCTCGCTAAGGGTAGTGCGCGTGGCAAAGATTACGGCGACACCCAGAATCAGGAACAAGGGAAGACCAGTGACCATTACCCGCGTCCAAACTCGGTCTTGTCGTGAGTTCATCGGAACCTCCGGAAAACTACAGTAACGATGTGTTCCATTTAACAGTGTTCTATTTACTATTTAACAGGGGAAACCATTTCAATTTTAGCACAAATCAGTTCAGTGTGGTGTGCCAGATGTCGGATCCAGATTCATTTGACTCGTCTTTCAGGGGGGACTTCCAGCAGGTCATCCAGCGGCATGGTGCCAGTCAGCCTGGCCAGACGCCCGGTCGGGTGTCCCGGAGGCAACTTAGTTAAGTAGCACTACATTCACCATGAAACAAGATCAATACGTTATCAACGGACCATCGAAAACTGACCGGGATACGGGTATTGCTTTTCCGCGTCAGCATTTCTTCGGATCCCTTCGGCAGACCGGAAAAGGAAATGTTTCTGAAAAACTCTTGAACGAGTGTTGTTTCGCGGTGGGGAAAATTTATTGTTGGCGACTGAACGAAACATGGGCGGCACCGGTCGCGTCAGCGAGTCCAAGAGAGCCACTGTTTGAACAGGGACTTGACCACGGGTGTCAGGCGGGTGCGATTGTGCTGGTCTCCAATTTTCCGAATCGCTTCGGCTTGAGTCGGGTAAGGATGAATCGTGCGGGCGATTCCCCGCAGTCCAATTCGATGTTTCATGGCCAGGGCAATTTCGGAAATCATATCTCCAGCGTTGTCGGCCACGATGGTCGCCCCCAGGATGCGGTCGGTGTTCTTGGCGACATGGACTTTGACAAAGCCCGCATCACTGCCTTCGAGAATTGCCCGGTCGATATCTTGAAACTCTTGCACGTAGGTAACGATTTCAACATTTTGATCGCGCGCCTCGGTTTCGTTCAGTCCTATTCGACCTATTTCGGGTGACGTGTAGGTGCACCATGGAACGGTCAGATCACTCACTTGCGCCCGGCCTGCAAACAGAGCGTTCTGAATCACAATGCGTGCCATGAAGTCGGCCGCATGGGTGAACTTGTGATGGGAACAAACGTCTCCGGCGGCATAGATTCGAGGGTTGGTGGTTTGGAGACGGGCGTTGACTTGCACGCCGTGCTGGTCGTGTTGCACACCTGCCACCTGGAGATTCAGGTGCTCAACGTTTGCGGTTCGCCCCACTGTAACCAGCAAACGGTCGACCACAAGTTCATGCCTTTTTTCACCCGTGGCCTTCACTCCGATGGATGTACCCCGTTTCTGCAGTTCCAAACACTTGCCTGTCGGGTAGATATGCACACGGTCTTTCTCCAACTCCTTGCTGAGGATGGCGGACGCCTGTCGGTCCTCGCGAGGCAGGATGCCGCGTTCGCTGGTGAACAGGTGAACTTCGGATCCCAGGCGAGCGAACGACTGGGCCAATTCACAGCCCATGGGGCCGGCCCCGATGACTGCCAGGCGAGGTGGCAGTTCTGTCAAAGAGAAAACAGATTCATTGGTCAAATAGTCAACCTGGTCCAGACCGCGAAGAGGCGGCGCCGCAGCACGTCCGCCGCTGGCTATCACGGCGCGACGAAAAACTAAACGAGTCGAATTTACCTCAATGCAGTCGGAGTCGCAAAATTTTCCTTCACCAAAAAACACGTCGACCCCCAGGTCTTTGAAACGGGTTGCAGAATCGTTGATACTGATTTGGGATCGAAGGCGACGAATGCGTTGCATCACTTCGGCGAAATCCACGTGGGTTCCCTGCGGGACACGGATGCCGAATTCCTGAGCGTCTCGGACCGCGCGTGCAGCCCGGGCCGCACTGATGAGCCCCTTGGACGGCACACAGCCGACATTCAAGCAGTCACCTCCCATCAGGTTCCGCTCGACCAGCGCCACCTTGGCACCCAGTCCAGCAGCTCCGGCTGCCGTTACCAGGCCGGCGGTTCCGGCCCCAATCACCACCAGGTTGTAGCGACCCTCGGGAGTCGGATTTGTCCAGTTGTTCGGATGAACGTTGGCTTCCAGCTGCTGGTTGTATTTGTCCTTTGGAAGTAACGGACCTGGTTCACTCATCGAATTTTTCCTGCCTGTCTGGTAGTGGTCACACTTATTGGAAAACGGGGACGCTGTTGTGGCTGGGATCTGTTGGAATCATGCAGGTCGCAGGCGTGCCATGACTTTCTTTACTGCGAGGGGAAACACTCCCAACGCAACGAAGGCCCCGATGAGCTGCCAATTCAATATTGCGCGAGGAGGTCGTACGTGCCGGGGAAAAACTGCGATCATTGCTTCACGATTGATTCGTGTCACGTTTTTTTGCCACTTCCTGAGTTCCCTTGGCTCCATGGCCGCATCCGTGCCGGGACGATTCCTGATGAGTTGCTGTAAATTTTCTCGTGATTCGGCACCAAGAACAGATTGGATTTCATCGGGAACCAGATTGGGATCGTGAAGCAATCGGTTCAGCACCTGTACAAGTTGCATTTCCATTTGCGGATTTCGATTTGCTTGCAGAAATTTTTCCGAAGACTTTCCCGAATCCTCCGGCGGCGAGAGGTGTGGCTCTCCGACGCGGCTGCGAGGTGCAGTAAATGGGAGTTGATAGGTTCGTAACAAACGCTTCTCGTGATCAGTTAAATGTTTGTCGATCTCCCTGTTCATCGCATAGGATTGGCTGTCGCTGTCCGACAAGTTTTGGAGCTGTACTGCAAACCCGGGCCAATCGCGGATTTCATCAGCTCGCAATTGCGAAGGATCGACCAGTTGAGACAGGCTGGGAATGGTCGATCCAGCGTAAACGTAAACACAAGTTCCGGCCAGCATTCCTAATTGGCTGACCCACCAAAAGGTTGTGGTTCGGATTCTGGTTAAACCCATGACCACGTTGATCACAAAAAATGGAACCGCAGGAATCAGCCGTAGAGTAAACAAGTAAAACGCCCCTTCACGATCCAGGGACTCGTTGAATGTCTTCAGACGTTCACCAAATTTGAATTGAATTATGTCACGCAGCAAATAACGGCTCAGTAGAAACGCAAGGGTTGCCCCAAAGGTCGACGCAAAGCTGACCAATACCAATCCTTTCCAGAATCCGAAATACCACGCCACAACAAGTGTCATGAAGGTGGCTCCGGGCAGAGAAAGGCTTGTTGCCAGAACATAGATTAAAAAGGCACCTGCCATGATCAGAACAGGATGGCGGTCCCGTAATTGTTCGAGTTCTGTTTCCTTCGTTACCAGATGGTCGAGGGAAAGAATCTCGCCAAAAGCAAAGTATGCAACTGTGACAACCGTTGCCACGACGGCCAAAGTCGACAACGGTTTCCAGTGACCCCTGAAGCGTGAAACTGCTTGGTCACGAGTACTTGGGTTCACCATGCGTTGTTCCAGTCGGTCAAATTCGTTTCACACGTGGAGTGCGTCGAGCACGTTTTATTCCCGTCAGTCGGATCGCAGTTTGCCGCCAGCTTAACAAATGAGTCCAATGAATCGGTTGGGGCCAATGACCGTCCGACCAGAGTGGCCGTTGACTACAGGCGCAGGTAAGAGATGTTGATCCGTGTCCCTTTGACATGCCGAGATTGGGGAATGCCAGATCCTCCGGAAAAATGTCGCCTAATTGCCGGGTTGGCACCACAGTTGACACGGACACGATCGTACTTGATCGGTTTTCGAATTTGTCCCCGGCAAGACCGAAAACAAAAGCTTCGGGCACAGGCTCAGACAGTAGTTTGTTGTTTTCCTGGGATCGATTGCGACGTATTCCGGTGAATTTATGGGTGTGCGGGACATCATCATGCAACGACAGTGCGGAGGAAACCCGCCAGAGTTCGAGCCTTTGCGGCCGACGCTCGGCCTTGCAGAACACCGTCCGGGTACCAGCACCGCAGATAACTCCACTGGCGGAGTCACGAACCGCTCTTTGGCTGTTGAACATGAAGATTCAACGATTGCAGGGCATGTGCCGTAGTTGGCGGCCAGTCGGTAATTATCTTCTTGTTGTTCGACGAGGCCTGGAGGCCTGCCGGTATGGTTTCTTTTCCTGGTAGAGCTTAAGACGATCTCTCAGTTTACCAGTTTCGTTCTCGGGCGCTAACTCAATCGCTTGTTCGATTTCCGAGATGGCTTCTTCATAATTATCATTGGCAGCCTGAGCGGCAGCCAATGTATCAAGATAATGATGGTCCTCATCGCCATCCAATTCGATAGCTTTATGGGCCGCTTGGAGTGCCCGTTCATGATTGCGATAACGTTTGTCCGGACATGTTGCCATCAGCCAGGCGGCGCCTTGATAGGCTCGGCCCAGGCCTTCATCCAGTTTGATAGCTCGACGGTAATCCGAAGCGGCGCGCTGCCAGTGTCCCAAGCGGTGATGGGCATCACCCCGGTCGGTATACGCCAGGGCATCTTTTTCTCCAAATTCAAGTGCTTGATCATAGTCTGCTAACGCCTCACGATATCTGCCCATACGGTAGTGCGAATGAGCTCGACCGCTGTAAGCACCAGGATCTTCAGGGTTCAAGCGAATGGATTCCGTGTAGTCATGAACTGCTCCCTCGAAATCTTTTTGTTCATAACCGACTTCCCCGCGATTGAACCATGCCTTGGAGAAGTTTGGTCTGAGTTCAATTGTCCGGTCGAAATCTTCGGTAGCCTGGTCAAATTTTCCCAGAATCGCGTAACTCACTCCGCGATTGTGAATGGCTCTCCATCGCCTGCCATCCAACGAAATTGAAGTCTCAAAATCTTTCATGGCCCGGGAGTCCATATCCACCGCTGTTTCCAAGTTTCCCTGTTCGGCCGCATCGTTGGCCTGGCGGGCGTAGATCTCGCCGCGCTTATTGTGAGTCCACGACAACAAATCCTTCGTGTACTGCAACAATTTCTTCGGCAGTTCGCCGAGCATGGCTTGTTCGCAAAGACTGATCACGTTATCGAAGTCATCTGCGGTTTGCGCATCCTGCGTTGCTTTGTAGGCTTGCGTTACGAGGTGCCGGTTCTGGGTCAAGAGTTTTCGGGCATCCGGGTCGGGAGAACGTTTATTCGGAGCAGTCTGAGGTTCGGCTGTTTTTGCATGGATCAGCAAGACAAATAGCAACAAACTTCCCACACGGCACGAACGCGCAATAGTTTCCCGCCATTTGCATGGCAATGTTTGGAGTAACATAAAATCCCTTTCGAGTTACACTTGTGGATTGGTCATGCTCTGAGGATCGAGCGTTTCCTGCGACGTTGTTTCTGGTAAAACTCCTTCTCCCCAGGCACAGTTGACCAGTGGTCTTGCCTGTTCGAAATGGTTTCTTCGAAAGTAACGCAGCTTTCTTATAACCGATCAAAGGATTGAGACTCGTTGCCATCGAGAGACTCTCCTCCACTGCCGCATCGCAAGCCTGTACGGGGGTCGCGAACTTCACTGATGGAGTCACGTTCCACACGGTACTCTGACATGACAGCATTCCTTCGAAAATCTCCCAAGCTGCGAGGGAATATCATAACGGGGGTGCGGGTGAACACCAAGACGAACCACGGAGTTTTGGACCACGGAGAGGGTGGTGGGGAGAAGAAGGTGAATGCAAAGGGAGAAAACAGGGTTGCCAGTTGGGAGTTTGGAAGGAGTCGTGGAGAAGTTTTCCGCCTGGCAATTTGAAGTCCCGGGTTTTGTACTAAAAGATCCCGGCGCCGAAACCGCCGTTTCGGTCTTCGGCCGCTGGTTTGCCCAGCGTTGGTGTTTTAGATGGCACGTTATGCGGAGGCCTTGGTTCGCTCGTCGCCGAATCGATGTGAATGATGGGGCCGGACTCTGAAGACTTCTGCTCAACGGCAGCACCTGCGACACGCTCTTCCTCGCGATGACCGTCGTGTCCTGATGGATAACCCGGATGCCTGGACCGTTCGACTTCGTTGTGAAACTCCTCAATCACTTGCTCTTGAATCATTTCCCGGCAATCCGAGTTGATTGGATGAGCTATGTCAGCGTAGAGTTTGGTGCGGCCCTCCTGTTCGTGCACGTTCTGTTCCGAGTCCAGCTGTACACCACATTGATTGCAGTAACTCGCGCGAAGATGGTTTTTCGAGTTGCATTGAGGGCAGTGCGCGGCAATCTTTCGGCTGGGCATTGCAACAAAGGGGCCATTGCTTCCTTCAATAATTTTCAGGTCTCGAATAACGAAGCAATCGTCGAAAGTAATCGAACAGAACGCCTGTAACCGTTCTCCCGGTTCTTCTGTCAACTTGATGTTCACTTCGGTAATGTTCACAGCGATTCTCCTTCGCCGTTAGAAAAATAGGCAAACTAGTTCAAAGGAATGTGGACGCTTGTCGCGTGAAAAACCTGACCCAAGCGTTGTGCTCGCAACCGACTTGCCGTGTTCTGTGCATGTCGCGCATTGCGACAAATTGCAAAATAACTCGAACCACTTCCCGTCATCTGGTGTCCCGGCACCTCCAATCGTTCCATTTCGTTTCGCAGACGATCGACCCAGGAGCACATCATCGCAGCCGGTTCCTGCAACCGGTTCATCAGCGTGCTACCCAGGCGATAAGGGCAACCACTGCGCCAGGCTTCCAGAAGCGGCCCGATGGGAACAGGGATTTGCGCTGGTTCGCAGTTGCGATACACCTCCCGAGTCGAAAGGCCTTGGGGGGGCCGCACTACAACAAAGTGAAAATACTGGCCATTTGGCAGAGATTCGAGCCGGTCACCCCGACCGCGGCAAATGGCCGCCCCGCCCGTAAAATAAAACGGTACGTCGCTTCCCAGATCTGCTGCCAATGCGGCCAACCTTTCTTGCGACCAGCCTAAATTCCAGGCAAGATTGGCTGCTACCAGAGCTGCCGCTGCATCACTGGAACCACCACCCAGTCCAGCAGAGGAGGGTATTCGTTTGAGCAAGCGGACAACGGCCGATTTTTCAGTTCCCGCCTGCTTGCTCAGCAACTCGATGGCCTTAACGACGATGTTTTCCCGCGGCTCTGGAAGATCGCCTAACGCAGTCTGTAAGTCTCCGGTTGAATCACCGGCACGGGAATGAAAATAGCCCCGCACCCCGGGGGCCCAGTCACCTGCGAAATCAACAGTACGCTGAAGCGCAGCTTGCTCGGTCTGTGGCGAAGAGTGGAAAAACGCAAGCGTATCAAACAGGCTTATCGCCGTGATAAACGTCTCGACTTCATGGAACCCATCCGGGCGACGGGCCAACACCTCGAAATGCAGGTTCAACTTTGCAGGTGCCTGTACAACGAATGCCGAAGGTGAGCGGCGCACGTACATGCGTTCAGCAGACTACCCCTTTCGAACGGCCCTCTTGCAATTGCGTATGCAATGTGACGCGGTTCCCACAAGAGGCTCAATCAAATTCTATGAAGCTCCCAGCATTGGTCAACCTCAGCCCTTGTTCGACAAGCGCCAATTCGAGGGGGCGAGTACTTTTTGATCACCTGTTGACCGTTGGTTTGTGGGGCGTTCGGCGAACTTTCTCCACAGGTTTTATATAAGCGATCCACTGGCAATTCGCTTGGCGAATTGTACAAACCAATTTGTGCAAAGGATTGCGACGAGAATCTTTCCGGAAATAAAAATAGGGGAGAGGGACAGTCTGGGAAACTGTGGAGCCGGCAAGAGATCGATGCTTTCAATCGCCGTTGCAAACAGGTTCGACGGACCGTACGGTGTGCCCAACAACGGTCGCCAATCCCCTGAGAAACCACTACGGAGAAAAGATAAATGCGACACGATTTTTTCAATTTTGGGCGCGGCTTGCTCATGGGTGGAGCGGACATCATTCCTGGTGTTTCGGGAGGCACTGTGGCGCTGGTCTTGGGTATCTATGAACGCTTAGTGACGGCCATCAGCCATTTCGATTTGCAGTTTCTCAAACACTTGTCTCAGCGTCAGTGGAGATCGGCTGCATCACGTGTGGACCTGAGATTTCTGCTTGCACTCGCTGTGGGAATCCTCCTGGGGATTTTGACGTTTGGCAGCCTCATGAACCATCTGCTCACCACCGAGGCGACTCGTTCATCAACTCTGGCCGGATTCTTTGGAGCGATTCTGGCGTCATGTGTGATCGTTTTCCGCATTGTTGACTGGAAATCTTCTAGGGAACTCGGGTTCTATTTAATTTTGGAAATCATTGCGATCGCGATCGCGTTCGGTCTGACGAGAATTCCGGTAAGAACCGGTGAGGACCCAGCTCTGTGGTACATTTTTGTGTGTGGAATGGTCGCTATTTGCGCAATGATTCTGCCGGGTATCAGTGGCGCGTTCATCCTGCTGATTCTGGGCGTCTACGTTCACCTTACAGATTATATCAGGGGAATTCCTCGGGGTGAGATTTCTCCGGAAGCAGTCAGCACGGTTGCCGTTTTTGCAATCGGTTGCGCCATCGGCCTGATCAGCTTCAGCAAGGTGTTGCGTTGGCTACTGAGTGATCACCAATCAGCGACCATGGCTGTGATGTGCGGACTGATGCTGGGCGCCCTTAACAAGATTTGGCCGTTTCAAAATGATCTGACTCCCGAGCTCCACGACCTCAAGCATAAAGCATATGCGAACTATATTCCTCATGTCATCGATGCAGAAGTCGTCCGATGTTTTATCATTGCCGTACTGGCGGGTGGCGCAATCTTGGCCCTGGACCGTTTTGTGAAACAGTCTGCAGCAGAAAGTCCAAATTAACCCATTGCAGAAAAACCGGCCCGCACAGTGCACGTGCCAAAGCAGATCATGTCGACTGCACAGCCAGGGGGTATTGTTGGATCCTTTGAAAGCTGAAGATCGGATTTCGGGCTGGTTTTTCTCACCAGTCTATTTGTGTTTTTCCAGGCTGACACAGATCAGTTCCTGATCATTACGGGCAAATACGTGTCGCTGAGCAAACGCTGGGTGGGACCAGCACACGCCGTTGCGCTGTCCCAATTGAATTTCTGTTGGATCAATCAGGTGTGCACGACTGATTTCGAGAAACCCTTGAGGTGAGAGTTCCGAGATGATGAGTTCACCCCGTTCGTTAAACATCCAGACTTGTTCTTCGTGCTTGACAAAATGAATGGTGCTCCAGCGGGCACGAGGCGTTGCCGTCTGATCCTCCCAGATACGTTCCCCGGTGCGTGCATCCAGACAACGCAATTCTCCGTAGCTGTCAACGCCATAAATATGGTTTCCGATAAAAAGAGGGGTACTGATGATCGAGTGCAACGCCTCGGTCTGCTTTTCATCCGGTCCGCAAAACTTCCAGAGTTCATCAGCGTCCAGCGATTGGCTGTCGAGTTGCAACATGAGAGATCCATCATAAAAGTTGGTCAGGAACACCCGGTTCCTGTTCCAGATGGGTGTCGCCGTGCCAATCACTAGACGGGTTGGCGGGAACGGATAGGTCCAATGGACTTCACCGGATTGTGGATCCAGGCCAGCGACGTTGTCGCCGGTGTAACAGATCACGACTTCCCGGCCGGCTTGCTGGATCAGAATGGGTGCAGAATAGGAGGCTTGGTCCGACAACGAACGCCAGATTTCTTCACCCGTTTGTTTATTGATGGCTACCACACACGCACTGTTGCTGCCACCGATTTGAAGGATAAGCACCTGATCGACAATCAAGGGGGCCGCTGCAATACCCCAGATTGGCATACGGATCTCATATTCACTGTTTAAATCGCGCTGCCACTGAATGGTTCCTCGAGCCGCATCAAAACAGATCAGATTTCCCATGGTACCCAGGGAATAGGCTTTACCATCGTTGATGGTTACCGCTGCGCGCGGTCCTGCCGTGTAGCTGATGTTGACATACGGGCAGTCGTAGCTGTGAGACCAGATTAACGTGCCCGATTTCCTGTCGAAACAAAGGACTCGCTCTGTCTGAGTCGGGTCTTCCAGGCGGTCGGTAACATAAACTTTGCCGTCAGCAATTGTGGGTCCGCTGTATCCGGCACCGATTTTCACTCGCCAGCGAGGTTCCAAGCGGGGCTGCGGGAACCGCTTGATGATTCCTGTTTCTCTCCACACACCGTCGCGCTGTGGCCCGCGCCATTGCGGCCAGTCGTCACCTTGAGTGGTCGAACTGTCCTGAAAAAGAATCCAACAAATTGCAAAAAGAAACGTCC
This sequence comes from Planctomycetaceae bacterium, assembly GCA_002726515.1. Classification (GTDB taxonomy): domain Bacteria; phylum Planctomycetota; class Planctomycetia; order Pirellulales; family Pirellulaceae. Next base: position 48,469 of record PBTE01000055.1, read on the forward strand.
AATGCTGTTTCATGTTCAGAGGTTCCTATCGAGCAGCCGGTATAGAAATTGCAACGGCCCGCAGTATACCACAGTTCTTCGGCTGCGCCTGGCAAACAAGGGGTAAACCGTTGCAGACAAAAAGTCCACAGGAGAAATTATTCGCGGGTGAGCTGATGGAAACGTTGTTTCAGATCACAAGTAACGAGTCCCGGTTTCCCGTCGCCAATTTGGTGGCTATCGACTTGTACCACGGGAACCACTTCGGCTGCACTTCCTGTTAGAAAACATTCGTCTGCAGAATAAACATCTTGTTGGGTGAGTGGGGGTTGGTGAACTTTCAAGCCTGCCACGGCAGCCAAGTCGATCACCACCTGGCGGGTGATTCCTTTCAGGATTCCCGCCTCGACCGGGGGTGTGAAGAGATCGCCGTCACGCACTAGAAACACGTTGTCTCCTGTACATTCGGTGATCTCGCCCTCATGGTTGAGCATCAGGGCTTCAACACATCCAGCTTCCAATCCTTCAATTTTGGCAAGGATGTTATTCAGGTAGTTCAACGATTTGATCTGCGGGTTGAGAGCTGCGGGGTGATTGCGAATTGTTTTTACCGTCACGATTCTCAGGCCGTTTTCGTAATACTCATCGGGATAAAGTGTGATACGGTCTGCAATAATGATGATCTGGGGACGACTGGTTCTGTTGGGGTCGAGCCCCAGGGTGCCCTCTCCACGAGTCACTAACAGACGCACGTAGCCATCGTCGATCTTATTGAGCTGCAATGTTTCAATCACGTCCTGGCCCAGGGCCTGGGGTGTCGTGGGGATCTCGAGACAAATGGCCTTGGCAGAATCCCAGAGACGTTGCAAATGGTCTTCCAGACGGAAGACCTTTCCACCATAGCTGCGCATTCCCTCGAACACACCATCACCGTACAGCACCCCGTGATCGTAAACGCTGATTTTGGCGTCTTCTTTGTTGTGGAAGGTGCCGTTGATATAGATTTGGAGCGACATGGAACGCTTAGATTGTAAACGGATAGGTTGCAGTGATGGTAAAGGTTGAGAATGTATGCCGAGTTTGGAGCGGATGATTCAGAGTCGAGCATTCAACTGGACAGGAGATGTCGCTAGCCGACCAGCGAATTCTCCGCTGACCAATCCATTCTCGGTTCTTTATCCTACTCTGATTTTGCAACGACGTCAGGCTGTCGACTGCCAGCTACCGTCCCCGCTTCCTCGACTCGACCCTCCACCAACTGCACCAAGCGGTCTGCCTGGCGGGCAATTTCAAGGTCGTGGGTCACCATGACTATAGTGAGATTTTCTTGCTCGTTCAAGGTGCGCAAGATGTCTAATATTTCATTGCCAGTTTGCCGGTCAAGATTTCCAGTAGGCTCATCGGCAAGTAGGAGTTGAGGAGAACGGATCAGGGACCTTGCAATTGCTGCTCGCTGCATTTCGCCGCCTGACAACTCCCGTGGCTTGTGCTCCAATCGATGGGAGAGTCCCACCAGGTCCAGGAGTGTTTTGGCCCGTTCCAGGTTGACGCGCCAGTTTTTCCAATATTTCATCACCGACTGGCCAATCATCACCGGTGTCAGCACGTTTTCCAGAGTCGTTAACTCAGGCAGGAGGTGATAGAACTGAAAAATCATTCCCAATGTTTCATTACGTAATCGATCACGAGCTTGGGTGGGCAGATTATCGATTCGTTTGCCATGCAGGTGAATTTCTCCCTGGTCAGGTGAGTCCAACGTCGCCAGTAAGTGTAACAGCGTAGTTTTTCCGGATCCGCTCTGGCCGGCAATTGCGGTTATTTGTCCAGCGGAAACGGAAAAGTCCACGTCTCGCAACACCGGTATCGTTACTTGTGCCTTGCGATAACTTTTTTTCAAGCCGGAAGTCGACATGATGATTGGCGGCGCCGACCCGACGGCCTGCGCCGGCTTGGGGGCAATGCGGAAGTGGGGTCCGTTTTGTTTCGAATGGTGATGTGGCTGGTTGGTGGTGTGGTGCGTCACCGCGTTGGAAGTTTGCATCTCGGTACTCGGTTGTGGGTTCTCAGGTGAGAGTTGTAAATGAAGCAAAAGTTTATACGGTTCTGCTTCGCAACACTCTTTCATCGGCCGTCATCCATCGGTCCCAATCCTTCCCCCTGTCCTACATGAATTTACTCGTATCGTAACGCTTCCACGGGATGTAACTTCGCAGCGCGCAGGGCGGGCATCACACTGGCGGTCATTGCGATGGCAACTGCACCGGCCACGATCCAACTTACGGTCCATGGATTAATAATCGTGGGAATTTCCTGGAAGTAATAGACCGTGGGATCAAACACTTCACGACCTGAGACCCACTCCAAGCCCGTGGCTATCTGATTGATGAAGTGCACAAACAATAATCCTAAAACCATGCCTACACCGGATCCCACGGCACCCAAGGAAAGTCCGTAGCTCAGGAAGATGCTCATCACTCCGCGGCCGGGTGCTCCCAAGGACTTTAAAATCCCGATGTCACGTGTTTTTTCTACGACGATCATGAAGAACGTGGCCAGAATCCCGAATCCAGCTACGGCGATAATCATGAATAGCAGGAGATTCAGAATCACGGTTTCCATTCGGACCGCCGCCAGCAGGGGCCCCTGCATTTCCTGCCAGGTGCGAATCCGGTAGGGAAACTCGCGGGCTGGAAAACGTTTCCGCAATCGTTCACAGGCAGCTTGTAGATTGGTGCCTTCGTGGAGCTTGATCTGAATCGAAGTGACCGCAGCCAATCCGGTCGCCGGGTCAATCATCCCACGCAGTTTTTGAAGTTGGTGCAGGGGAACGAAGGCAAAGGTGGAGTCATATTCATTCATCTTGCTTTCATAAAAATCGACGACTGTGAACTGCCCGGTGCCAAAATCGGGCGGAGTGCCGGCTGTTGGAAACGAGATGTTAACGTCGTCCCCTGGCAGACAGAGGAAGTAGTCTTCCACCTGTCCCTGAGTCGAGCGATGTCGCACGCTGGCAATGGAAATACCGAGAATGACACCCGCATGCTGCTCTTTCAAGGGATCAAAAAAGCTTTCTTCCGTCGTGGAGGCAGCCAGGTAAGGATTCTCCGGAATGTCGGCTGTCGTGTCGGATGATGTTTCATGTCGTTCAGGATTTTCGAACAAGGCGGGGTTTTGACTTTCGCTTTGTCGAGTTTGCTGTGACTGCTTCTGGTGCCGCTCATGCACTGCTCGATGACGACGGTAGACCCATCCCGCGTCTTTCAGTTGGGGACGTCGGGCAACTTCTCTGCCGCTTTCGACATCGTGGGTGTCATATCCGTTTTCGTGAAGTGCAAATGACAGCTTCTGACGGTTCTTGGGGTGCAACAGGAAACGACTGAAATCACTTACTTCGGCGTGCGTTTTCGCATCAACGCCTATCAGGTTGATTTGGTGCGGCACGTATTCCCCTCGCACCTTATACGAAAGCATGGCAGGAATATGAACGACGGTTGTCAGGCCTTTTAATTCGTCTCCGAGAATATCACGCACCTCTGCCTGCAGAATCTCGTGGTCATAAATGCCGTCCAGTCCCATGGATTCTATGACAAGATCTGACAGGATACCGTGCAGACGCTGATGCATTTCATGCGAGAAACCCGCCATGACCGAGTTGACAACGATCATGGTGGCCACGCCCAGGGTGACACTGATAATCGAAGCGAGAGCTATATAGCGTGTGCGGAGATACCGCCAGCTGAGAATCAGTTTGTACATGGCCAGTCCTTTGGCACAGGAAGAGTCGAGAGTCCGCAGGAGAGAGTTTTGTAAAAAGCTTCTGGCCGGAACTGCGAAGCCTCTACTCCGGACTCTTGACTTTTATTCTGGTCTTAATAACGGGAACAAAATTACCTCGCGTATTGTTTGTGTGTTCGTCAGCAACATGACCAGGCGGTCGATGCCAATCCCCAAGCCTCCTGCGGGTGGCATGCCATGTCGCAATGCCCGTACAAAGTCGTGATCCATTTTGGCCATGGAATCTTCTTCGGATAAACCTGCCAGTTGAGTGCGGAACAACTCCTCTTGCAGGTCCGGATCGTTAAGTTCGGTGTAGGCGTTTGCCACCTCCATGCCCTGGATAAAAAGTTCAAACCTTTCGGCGACGGCCGGTTGGTCTTTTTTTCGTTTTGTCAGGGGGCAGATGCTGGCCGGATAGTCGGTCACAAAAACAGGACCTACCAGGCTGTCTTCGACTTTTTCTTCGAATAACTCGTTCTTGATTACGTCGGGATGTTTTCCGTCGGTTGCAATACCTAGTTTTTCGGCTAGATGTTTTACAGCCTGCTCGTCATGTGGTTCGACATGTGTGTGTTCCGCAAAGAGTTCGTCATAAGTTTTGCGCAGAAAAGGAGCGGTGAAATCAATGTGACGGTCTTCCCAGGGAAGTTGATTATCGCCTCCAATCGCAGCAATGGCATTTACGATGATTGCTTCTGTCAGGTCCATCATCGTGCCGTAGTCCCCATAAGCTTCGTAGACTTCAAGCATCGTGAATTCGGGATTGTGCTTGGGGCTGATTCCTTCATTGCGATAGACTCGCCCCAGTTCATACACCCGTTCCATTCCACCAACGAGGAGTCGCTTCAAGTGCAATTCGAGAGCAATGCGTAAAAAGAGGTCGATGTCGAGAGCGTTGTGGTGAGTGGTGAAAGGACGTGCCGCAGCTCCTCCGGCAATGGAGTGAAGCGTTGGGCCTTCAATTTCGCAAAACTTTTTCCCGCTCAGCGTCTCGCGAATGGACTGAACAATTTGGGTTCGCTTCAGAAAGCGATCAAGCACACCGTCAGTGTAAGTCAGGTCGAGGTAGCGCATGCGATACCGCAACTCAGGGTCGGACAGACCGTGGTATTTTTCGGGAGGAGGCTCGACGGACTTGCAAAGGATGTGTAACTGTTTGACGAAGACCGTGATTTCGCCCATTTTGGTGCGACGGAGTTCTCCATCGACCCCGATAATATCCCCCAGGTCAAAACAGTCGGCCAGGTCCCAGTTTTGCTGGCCGACCTGATTTTTTCCGATGAATAACTGCACCTGACCAGTTTGGTCGCGAACATCAATGAATTTCAATTTTCCTTTGTCGCGAGACAGCACAATCCGTCCGGCAATGCGCACCCTGGGACCGGTCATTTCAGTCTTGCCATGCTGACTTAACCAGGTTCGGAAATCGAAATCTTCGGCTCCCGCCTCGGGGGGAAGATCCAGCGTTTCTCCTGCTTCGGTCTTCAATTTGACCTCGTCGACCCGAGCGCGAATTGCGCCAATCGAATCACGGTCGTCAAACCGCCCGCCCCATGGGTCATGACCCAACTCGATCAGGCGAGCCAATTTTTTTCGTCGGGGGTCTTCGGGACCAGCAGTCAGCTCGCTACCAGGTTCTTCTTTTGCGGAGTCCATCTTGGCTGTTGTGCTCATCAAGCTCCCAAGTCGTAGGGTATTGCCTGCCTATTGTAAGGGCAAGGGGCGCAGCATTTTAGTGGAAATGTAACGAGCGTCAATGTCAGACAGAAGATTCGGTCGCACGTTGTTAATGCCGTCCTGACCACGGTTCGTGCTGGACTGGAAAACCGGAAGCTAGCAACTGGCTAGTATTCACGTGTAGCTGGACGGGCCGAATGAAGAAACCGTACGAGACGTTTGTTGGCAATACTGGAAGTCGAACAGGTCACAGGTCAGACGAAATTCCAGCAGCGCAAGTTGTGCACTCCACCTCCGGGGCGGGAAAATCGTCCCTACTTCCGCTCCAACGCCCAACAGACGACATTGGCCGCGCAGGGCTGCGGTGCCAATGTTGTGGCTGCGCCAGCCAGCTACCCCTTGGACCTGGCAGGCCCAAATCCCTCCCCGGGGTGAGCCTCACTTGGCCGTTGTAGCCTGATCGTTCCTCACGGGGATCCTCCTCCCTCGGTTGCCACGCTGGAGCCGATGAGGATGCGTCTGTCTTGCATCGCCTCAGCATCCGAGGCAATAGGCAGGGTGGGCCCCCTTGTCTGGTCCATGAGATTTGCAGAGCCCCGGGGACTGCCACTTGGAAGAAGATCGTCCTGCGTGTGTTTTCACCCTGGCGTCGCTTCCTTGCAGCAAGTCTCTCTTTTTCTGCTACCCCCGGAACGTCGAAGGCTGCACCACAATCCGGGACAAGTATCATCCGTACCTGCGTCACCAAGTGGCCGGAAGGATGCTTCCGCCCGGGTAATTCAAGTTGGACCAACTAGACGGCATCCCATACGGTTGCGATACTAGGGTTTGGTGGAAAACTCCAAACGCACGCTACGCGACCTGTTCTTTTGTTTTCTAACCAAGCCTTGCAAAAGCAAGGGCTGGGGATTTTGAATGTCGCTGGACCGCACACAACAACAATCCTCCAAGGATCGAAAACTGGCCCAGGAGTTGAGCCAGCAGCGCACCAGGCCGCCCGCCGAGGTTCAGGGTTATGATACACGGGTATTCATCGGTTCGGGTGCCTATGGCGAAGTGTGGCGCGGTATTGATTGCAATACCGGTCGCGAAGTGGCGATTAAATTCTACACGCACCGCGGAGGTCTTGACTGGTCTCTACTGTCAGGTGAAGTAGAAAAACTACGGTTTCTATCGGCCGACCGATATGTGGTCCAGCTCTTGGACGTAGGATGGGATTCTGATCCACCCTACTACGTTATGGAATACGTGGAGAATGGATCGTTGGACGATCTACTTCAACGGTATGGACGACTGCCCGTTGAGGCGGCTGTGGAACTGTTTAGCGAGTTGGCAGTCGGCCTGGTCCACGCGCACGGAAAAGGTGTGCTGCACTGCGACTTAAAACCCGCCAACGTCCTGCTGGATCAGGATAACAAGCCACGGCTTGCCGACTTCGGTCAGTCCCGGCTCTCCGATGAGCAGACGCCTGCCCTGGGAACGCTGTTTTACATGGCGCCCGAGCAGGCTGATCTGGAGGCGGTCCCCGATGTGTGTTGGGACGTTTACGCGCTGGGCGCGATCCTTTATTGCATGCTGACCGGCGCCCCTCCCCATCGAAGCGAACAGGCATTGCAGGAACTGGACGAACGAGTCGATTTAAACAACCGTCTAGGTCATTATCGCCAGACGATTCGCAACGGGCCGTTACTGGTTCAGCATCGTTCCGTGCCGGGGATTGATCGAGCACTGGTTGAGATCATCGACCGTTGTTTGGCAATCGATGTCAAAGCTCGCTTTGCCAATGTGTCAGCGCTGCTCAATGCCCTGCGAGCGAGGAGTGAAGCTCGGGCACGTCGTCCCCTGGTGATGCTGGGTTTTGTCGGTCCAATCCTGATACTTCTGATGATGATTCTTTTCGCCTGGCGAGGTTATGATCAGGCTATCAGTAATTATAAGTCGGCCGTCGAAGAAACGACTCTGCAGCACAATCGTACCGCTGCAATCAACGTTGCGGCCAATGTCTCTAATGAAATCGAGAGCTATTTTCGCAGGGTGGAGCAACTTGCGTCAGACCCTGTTTTTGTGCAGGAATTGGCCGAGGTTGTGATCGAAGATGAGAGGTTGTCGAAGATTCTGGAAAGATTGAGCGACCCGGGAATTTCCCCGGGTGACCAGGAAAGTTTCATCGAGATTTTTGGACATCACGAAAAACGAAAATTTCTCCAGGACCGCATGGAGAACCTGATTAAGAATCAACAGCCTCGCGCGGCAAGTTGGTTTGTCACCAGTCCGGACGGGACACACGTTGCCGCTGCGTTTGACACAGACAGCCGCCCAGTGGTGGGAAAAAATTATGCCTACCGAACCTACTTTCACGGAGGCCAGGACGACGTGGAGGATCACTCATTACGTCCACCTCAAATTCCTCGAATTCGAAAGACCCACTTGTCGACTACACTGGAGAGCACCGCTACCGACGAATATAAAGTTGCGATTTCCACACCGGTATTTCGAGGCGACCAATTAATCGGCCTGGTGGCGATGAGCATTGAGATTGGTCGATTGGTCCAATTTGTGGGGAGTAGCGAGGATCATTTTGCAGTTTTGGTGGAGGGGCGTGGGGCAGCATTCAAAGGCGTTATTCTCCAGCACCCCCTGTACGACGAGGTTCTGAAGGAGTTGAACAAGCTGCCACCCCAATTTAAATCCAAGGAATATCGAGTGAAGCTTGACGATTGGGAATCGCCTCAGTTGACTGAATATTTTGATCCACTGAGTCAGTATGAACCCCATGGTCAAGTTTACCGTCGTTCCTGGCTGGCATCTGGAGCGCCGGTCACATTCAGTAGTGCGATGGGTACTCGGCCTGATCGAAAGGAGCGGATGGCACCGGGATTGCTGGTTTTGATTCAGCAGGATCAGGCTGCTGCCATAACGCCCATTACCGATCTGACATCAGATTTGTTACATTTAGGGGTAGTGGCACTGAGTTTGTTCTTGGTAGTTGTAGGCAGTTCGTATTATTTTGTAGTACGGGGATTTTGGCAACAAAATCGAGGTAGCATGACGAGAAACGGAGAACTCTCCGTGCTCACATCCTTTTCCAGTATGACCACAAGACGTATCACAGAAAAGAATTGAGAGTAGATGCAATGATGTTTTTATCTCACATAACAAACTACGAAGCTGGCCCCTTGTTCATTGTTTTTCTGTTGGGTGTGCTGGTGGGAGTTGGTTTGGCCCGAACGTATGTTACATTTCGCTCATCAAGATAACTGTGAGCAACGGCCAATCAGTCGCATTGTCCCACGCAACCACTCTGCGGTATGCCTGATCTGACTGCACAAGGTGCCCAATCACAACATCGCTGGAGACGTCCTGTCCCGATGGGACAGGTGATCGTGTTGGGACGTGGTTCGGGGGCCTGGTCGGTACCCTGGGACAATCAAGTTTCGCGTCAGCACGTCGAACTGGTCTGCAATGGCGATAAGGCTCAGGTCCGCAGGCTGCCGACTGCCGGCAACCCCATTTTCGTCAACGGTCAAAGTGTTGAGTCTTTCAGCATGCAGGCCGGAGATCACTTCGTGGTCGGTACCACGACGTTCTCGCTGGTGGATGAGCAAATTCAAGTGAGTTCGGATGAACCGCGACCGGTAACCGAACAAACATTTAGTCCCGAGTACTTGCGTCAGGTTGCTTTTCGAAATGCGGACCAGCGAATTCAGGTGTTGTCGCGTTTACCTGAAATCATTGGGGGTGCGTCGACCGACGGCGAACTTTTTGCCCGTCTGGTGAATGTTTTACTTTCGGGTATTTCGCGGGCTGGTGCGGCTGCTATTGTTCGAGTTGACGATGATTTTTCCGGCCCGCAATCGCGAATTCTGCACTGGGACCGCCGCATCACTCCGCATCGCGAATTTCGTCCCAGCGAAAAACTGATTCGCCAGGCACTCGGGCAGCGTGAAAGCGTGGTGCATGTCTGGAACCGGAAGGCAACTGCTGGCGCAGCCAAATTCACGGCCAGTGAAAATGTCGATTGGGCCTATGCCACCCCTGTTTCGGGCGATGCTTGTCGAGACTGGGTCCTTTACATCGCCGGTAGTTTCGACGCTGTAGTCACTGCCGATGCTCGTGTTTCTGACCCGCTGGACTTGCGGGATGATGTGAAGTTCACTGAATTGGCGGCCACAACTCTGGGAAGCTTGCTCGATGTTCGGCGACTTGCCGGTTTATCGCAGTTCTTATCTCCCATTGTGTTGGAAGCATTGGCGGGCAAGGATCCCGAAGTCGTTCTGGCCCCGCGCGAGACGGATGTATCGGTTTTGTTCTGCGATCTGCGTGGATTTTCCCAACAAAGTGAACAACAGGCCGACAACCTGCTGGGATTGCTCGAACGGGTCAGTCAAGCAATGGGCGTCATGACTCAGGAGATTTTACAACAGGGCGGCGTTGTCGGGGACTTTCACGGAGATGCAGCCATGGGTTTTTGGGGATGGCCGTTTCCGCAAGAAGACGCCATTCTGCGAGTTTGCACCGCGGCACTGGCGATCCGCAGCGAATTCGAGATGGCGGCAAGGCAAGCCAGTCATCCGCTTGCCGATTTTCGAATTGGACTGGGGTTGGCCACCGGGCGCGCCGTTGCCGGTAAGCTGGGTTCGATCGACCAGGTCAAGGTCAGTGTGTTTGGTCCTGTCGTGAACCTGGCGTCGCGTCTTGAAAATATGACCAAAGCCTTAGGGGTGGGGATTTTGCTCGATCAGTGCACCGCCGACTACGTACGCAATCATGTCCCTGAAAACGTGGCCCGTGTTCGACGCCTGGCGGTAGTACGGCCTTACGGCATGCAGCAGGGCGTTGAAGTCAGCGAATTGCTTCCACCGGAGGAAGATTTTCCGCAACTGACCGACCAGCACATTGAAATTTACGAAGAGGCTGTGGAAGCTTTTTTGCAGGGTGATTGGGCAACCACCCTGGAACAACTGCACCGTGTTCCAGCAATCGATCGTGCGAAGGATTTTCTCACTGTCTACATCGCGCAACAGAATCGTACGCCGCCAGATCATTGGGATGGAGTGATACCGCTGACGTCCAAGTGAGATCGTAACGGTCTGCCGCCACCGCCTGGTTCAACTGTTACTCCCACTCCACCGGTCGGTGCCCGGGCCCAGATTTTTCTAAGGCCGTAGCATGCAGCGTGGCCGCTTTCTCGAATCCTTCTTACGGGGTTCGGCCAGGAGGCCGGCAAATCCGTCACAAACTGAAGAATCTCTAGTACACAGGACGATAAACGCTGTAATAGAACCAATGTTGACTTTGATGACTAAGATAGTTATGATTAGCTAGGTAACGGACAGATGCCCGGACCAGGTAAACGTTTCACACCAGTGGTACCACCGCGTAAAGAGCAAAGCCCGACGTCCTCCCCCCCGGTGGCGGCAGCCTCCGGGACGGTACGTCGAACGGAGACGCCAGGTATGTCACTAGCAGGGCAAGGCGCCGGATTGCCGGGAGTGCTGCACAGGGCAACGAGCAAGCAGCCGGCTGGCGCGAAAAAAATGGCAGCAGAAAAACCGTTACTAGAGGGGGCCCTGGCGGCGGACCCACCTTTGCAGCCCACGCCTCGGCTTCTGGAAGAATTGAAGGCGGAGAGTGCAAACCTGGAGACAGCCACACCCGCGCAAATTCTCCAGTGGGCGGTCGAGCGTTTTGGCTCCAAGTTGACAATGGCGACAGCCTTCGGGCCCGAGGGATGCGTGGTCCTGCATCTGCTGGCGGATATCGCACCACAGACTTACATCTTTAATCTGGAGACTGGATACCAGTTTCCAGAGACGCTTGAGCTGCGCGACCGATTTGCGAAACGGTATGGCATCGAGGTTGATTTGGCGAAACCAAATCTGACGGTCGAGGAATTTGAAACGCAGCATGGTGGCCCTATTTATAAGTCGGATCCCGATCGTTGCTGCTTCGAACGTAAAATAGTCGTCCTTCGCAAAGCAATTCGGGGCAAACATGCCTGGATCAGCGCGATACGTCGCGACCAGAGCCCCGACCGTGCCACAGCACCGATTGTCAACTGGGACGATCGCTTTCAGCTTGTCAAAATTAATCCTCTTGCCAATTGCACCACGGGTGACATCTGGAAGATGATCGTCGACCAGGAGATCCCTTACAATCCGTTGCACGACCAGGGTTTTACCAGCATTGGCTGCCGACCCTGTACACGTGCGGTGTTGTTTGGTGAAGACGAACGGGCTGGACGTTGGAGCGGGACGGAGAAGACGGAGTGTGGACTACACTCGCTTGGCCAGTTCAAGAAGTAGCCGGAGAAGCAAAGAACACTTCAGTTATTGTCAAACGTCGCAATTCCCAACTCACTATGAACGTTTCAGCCCGCACGGAATACGCCTGTATCGCAGTCATGGATTTGGCGACCAGTTACGGTTCGGGCGATCCGGTACGCATTGGCCGGATTGCAGAGACGCATGGGATCCCGGCTCGATTTCTGGTACAGATTCTTTTGCAGCTCAAGAGTGCTGGCATGGTATCCAGTACACGCGGCGCAACCGGTGGATATAAATTGATTCGCGATCCCAAGGAGGTCACCTTGGGTGAAGTCATGTCCGTAGTAGAAGGTTCTCGGGGTCCCATTGAAACCAGCGCCACCATCAAAACTCCCATATCAGACTCTTTGACGCAGGCCTGGACGGAAGTCGCCACGACGGAAAAGGACATGCTTGACGCGATCACCCTGGCTGATTTACTGGAAGACGCAATTGGTCAAACCGAAGACATGTATTACATCTAGAGACGCGCAGCCAAAGTGCTGACGGACGAAGATTGATGCGGAATGCGGCTCGACAACCACAAATCGCCACTAGCCGACAATTACCCCTTTTTCCACCAGTAGAGACATTAGTTTGTCCACGCACTGCTCAGCAGACAATTCATGGGTAGCCAGCACGAGATCCGGCGACTGGGGTGCTTCGTACGTGGCTGAAACACCCGGGAAATTGGCGATGTCGCCGGAATCAGCTTGAGGGTACAGTCCCTCCTGGTCGCGCTTGCGGCAGACTTCCAGCGGTGCGTTCAGGTGTACGACCAGGAATTGTTCCGGTCCAATGACTTCGGCCGCTTTCAGACGTACCTCCTCTTGTGGTGACACAAAGGCGCACAGGCAAATGAGGCCCGCATCGTTCATCAGGCGTGCCACTTCGGCACTGCGTCGTAGATTTTCACTGCGATCCTGAGCAGTGAACCCCAGATCTTTACTGATGCCACGCCGCATGTTCTCTCCATCCAGTACGGTAGCAACTCGTCCCAGATCGAAGAGCCTGCGTTCTGTCGCGTAGGCGAGGGTGCTTTTTCCGGCACCGGACAGTCCTGTTAGCAGCACGGTGACAGGCTTCTGGCCGAAACGGGCACTGCGTTGATCGGTCGTAACGATACTGTCTTGTTGATGCAAACTCTCAGAGTACTGATCTTCCCAGTGATCACGGTGTTCATCGCTTGTTGTGCGATTCAGAATCATTCCCGCACCGACCGTTACATTGCTCAGGCGATCGACCACGATGAAGGCACCGGAGGCACGGTTTCTCCGATAACCGTCGTGTGCTATCGGTTCGTCGAGAGAAATTGAACAGCGTCCGATTTCGTTCAATTGGAGAGCAGGAGCGTCTTCCCGATGCAGGGTGTTGACATCAATTCTGTAACGAAGAGTTTCAATCGTTCCCGTAACCATTTTTGTTGTGTGTTTGAACAGGTACTGCTTGCCCGCGACCAGAGATTGTTCGGCCATCCACACCACCGTGGCATCGAAACTATGTGCCAGGCGAGGTATGTTTCCCGGTCGGCAAATCATATCACCCCGGCTGATGTCAATTTCGTCTTCCAATGTCAGGGTAACTGCCTGAGGCGAGAAAGCTTCTTCCAATTCATCTTCAAAGGTGACGATCGACTTCACGTGACTGGTCTTCCGTGAAGGGAGCACGATCACTTCGTCACCTCGACGAATGATTCCAGAAGCGACGGTGCCACAGAAACCGCGAAAGTCGAGGTGGGGCCGGTTGACAAACTGAACCGGGAAGCGGAAGTCTTCCAGGTTTCTGTCCGAGCCGACATAGACGGTCTCGATGAAACCCATAAACGTCTTGCCTTCGTACCAGGGCATGTTCTCGCCGGCATTGACCACATTGTCTCCCTTCAGTGCGGACAGTGGCATGAAGTGCAAGTCGGGAACATCAAGTCGCGAAGCAAAATCTTTGTAGTCAGAGCAGATACGGTCAAAAACCTCCTCCTGGTAGTCCACCAGGTCCATTTTGTTGACCGCTACCAGAATGTGCCGGATTCCCAGCAGGGAGGTGATGAAAGTGTGGCGTTTCGTTTGTGTTGCGACTCCATGGCGGGCATCAATCAAGATCACAGCCAAGTCGGCCGTAGAACCGCCTGTTGCCATGTTACGCGTGTACTGCACGTGGCCGGGCGTGTCGGCGATGATGAATTTTCGTTTGGCGGTAGAAAAGTAACGATAAGCGACGTCGATCGTAATTCCTTGCTCTCTCTCGGCTCGCAAACCGTCTGTCAGAAGTGCGGGATCGAAGTCGTCACCGGTCGTGCCATGTACGGCTGAATCCTTGCGGATAGTTGCCAGCGTATCTTCATAAATCATTTTTGAGTCGTAGAGCAGTTTTCCGATCAACGTGCTCTTGCCATCATCGACGCTTCCACAAGTGATGAAACGCAGCAGTTCCTTGTTCTCGTGTTGTTCGAGATAGGCGTGAATATCAGTTGCAATGAGATCCGATTGGTGACTCAAAAATACCCTTCCTTTTTCTTGTCTTCCATCGTACCCTCGTCGTCGTTATCAATCACCCGACCCTGTCGTTCGCTGGTCGTGGTCAGTAGCATCTCTTGAATGATGTCAGGCAAAGTTGCAGCATCTGATTCGACTGCCCCGGTCAGTGGATAACAGCCGAGAGTACGAAATCGGACCATTTTTTCGACGGGTTTTTCACCCGGATCCAGTTTCAAACGATCATCATCCACCAGGACCATGATGCCATTACGTTGAATCACTGGACGCTGTGCAGCGTAGTAAAGGGGCACAATCGGAATTTTCTCGAGGTGGATGTACAGCCAGATGTCAAGCTCCGTCCAGTTGGAAAGGGGGAAAACGCGAATGCTTTCACCTTTGTTCACTCGGCTGTTATACAGGTTCCATAGTTCTGGCCGCTGATTCTTAGGATCCCAGCGATGGTGCTGATCACGGAACGAATAGACGCGTTCCTTTGCCCGTGATTTTTCCTCGTCACGCCGGGCTCCACCAAAGGCGGCATCAAACCCCCATTGGTCCAGCGCCTTCTTCAAGCCTTCGGTCTTCATGAGTGTTGTGTGTTTGCCACTGTGCTCCAGCGGATGAATGCCTTCCTTCAAACCTTCTTCATTGATGTAGGTCATCACCTCCAGGCCCAACTCCTTTTTTGCATAGTTCTCGCGAAAAGCATACATCTCGCTGAACTTCCAAGTCGTGTCGACATGCAACAGAGGAAAAGGAGGTTTGGCAGGGGCAAAGGCCTTCAGCGCTAACTGCACCATCACGGAGGAATCTTTGCCCACGGAATAGAGCATGACGGGATTCTTGAATTCCGCCGCTACTTCCCGAATGATGTGAATGCTCTCCGCCTCCAGCAGTTTCAAGTGAGTGAGGTGAAAACTGGACATCGGGTAGGGGCTCGTGACAACAGGCTGGCAAGAAATTGAAGGAGATTGTCAGTCTAAGCCAACAACCTGATTCGCTCAACCTGAATCACTTGGAGATGTGAGGCGACTGATGGCCAATTCCCCAAAAGATGTGATCGCAAAACGGATTTGTTTTTCGGATTGGTCCATCCCGGACAGCAGTTCCCGCAGCTGAACGTGCCCGTCCAGGGTCACACAATCCCTGGCACACCTTCCCGAAAACAAGTCCTTCCCTGTCCCAGGTTTCAGGGTCCCCTGCGGAGCGGGGCGGTTGACATCCTGGGCTGCCAAGTCACCCCGTGACGTTCCGACCAGTCAGAGGATGGCAGGGGG
The DNA here is from genome assembly GCA_002726515.1 of Planctomycetaceae bacterium. Lineage (GTDB taxonomy): Bacteria > Planctomycetota > Planctomycetia > Pirellulales > Pirellulaceae. The sequence goes on from PBTE01000055.1 coordinate 63,955, forward strand.
TTCTCGTTTGGTGAAAGGACGTTCCGGAGTGGAATGAATTCATCCGTCACCCGGTGCTGGACCGGGATTTTACCAGAGTTCCCAGTCGCCGGATGTTAGCACATAAATCCCCAGCAACAAGTTGGTCACGGCATGTGCCATGACACAATCCCAAAGATTTTGAGTCCGAACCATCAGCCACGTTACCAATGAAAACCAAACCACGGCAGCCAGGGCTTCTGCCGGGTGGGTGAGTAATCCGTAAACGGCCGGAAGTGCGAGACTCACACGATTCACCACACCACAGGGAAGACTGAGCCATTCTTCGGGATTCAACACGAAGCGAACGATGAATCCGCGCAAGATGAATTCCTCAATGATGGGCACGACCAGTGCTAACCCGATAAAGCGCACCACCAGGAACCCACACAGTAACAGGGGATAGCCGCCCAGGGCTTCCAGCGGGTTGTAGGCCGCCCGCTCTCCAAGGTCCGTAAAGCTACCCAGCCCAATTCTCGGAAACAATTTCTCTTCGATGTCAAGTTTGCAAAGTCCAACCCAGAGAATGACTCCTACGATTCCCACGACGACGGATAGCAGGCTGAACTTGAGCGGGAATTGCCGATAGCTTGCATACAGAGTCAGCATGACTAGCAACGTGACTGCCAGCCGGATCGTGTAGCCAGCCGGATAGGCAAGGTCGTTCCAGTACAGGCCGAACCACTTCCAGGCAGGCCCAGCATCCAGTTCCACTCGTGTGGGTTCGATGTTGGCCAACAACATGTACACGACAAACGGCAGAATAAAAACGGCCCAGGGATACTTTTGGGCCAGTGAGACGGTGTTTTCGGGGGGACTGCCTGGCTGCTGGTTCGCTCCTTGCGAATGCTGCATGGGGACCTTCATTATGTTATTACTAATGTGATCGGGTGCGGTTGCGACTCAACTCTATCGGTAGCGAGGTCCCCGGTCAAAGGCACCTAAAAAGATTCGCCTCAATTGCTGTTTTCCAATTGCCGAAATGGTTTAAGATCGGGGTTTGGTGGTGTATTCCCATCAACGTACTGGGAGCAACTCGGAATCCTGAACCCAAAGAGAAGAGAAATCCGATCGCCCTGGCGGTTTGCGATCTTGTATTTGGCCTCAGAGTCCGTATTTTCGCAGCACCACGAAACCAGCGACTGTATCTCGAATGAAACACGAGATTTCCACCCTGCTCCGTTTAGGGGTTAGTTTCCCGCCACTTTGATGATGTACTGATGAAGAGTTCAAACTTAAGAAACGTGGGCATTTCGGCCCACATCGATTCCGGAAAAACCACGCTCAGCGAACGGATGTTGTTCTACACGGGACGCATCCACAAGATGGAAGAAGTCCATGGCGATGGGGCCGGGGCCACCATGGACCACATGGAACTGGAAAAAGAGCGTGGCATCACGATCACCAGTGCGGCCACCACCGTTACCTGGGGTGGTCACAGTATCAACCTGATCGACACCCCGGGCCATGTTGATTTCACCGTGGAGGTTGAGCGCAGTTTGCGAGTGCTGGATGGTGCAGTACTGGTCCTGTGCTCCGTTGGAGGAGTTCAAGCGCAGTCAATTACCGTCGATCGTCAGATGAAACGCTATCACATCCCGCGGTTGGCATTGATCAACAAGATGGACCGGATTGGCGCTGATCCGGTGAAAGTATGTTCTGAGGTGTGCGAGAAGCTGGCTTGTGATGCATTTCTGGCTCAGTTACCGATTGGCGTGGAAGACCAATTTGAGGGTGTCATCGACCTGGTCACGATGAGGGCGCTTTATTTTGATGGAGACCGGGGGGAAACCGTACGCTCCGAGCCGATTCCTGCAGCAGAAGTCACCCGGTCAAAACTTGCCCGCCAGCAGATGCTCGAAGCCCTTTCGATGTACAGTGATGAACTGATGGAGCGATTGTTGTCCGAAGAAGAGGTCTCCGAAGAACTCGTCAACCGGGTGATCCGTGATGCGGTCCAAACTCTCAGCGTAACACCTGTCTTTGTTGCGTCCGCACTCAAAAACAAAGGAATTCAGCCGGTGCTGGATGCCATCATTCGTTACCTGCCCTCTCCCGAAGAAAGAACGATTAATGCGTCGAGTTGCCAGGACCAGGAAACGCCGGTTCATTTAGTTTGTGACGCGGTGAAGCCGTTGGTTGGCATGGCCTTCAAGATTGTTGACGATCCTTATGGCCAGCTGACTTTTATGCGGATTTATCAGGGAACGATCCACAAGGGTCAGACCTACGTGAATCAGCGCACATCGAGAAAAGAGCGATTCAGTCGGATCCTCAGAATCCACGCTGATCGCCGTGAAGAGGTCATACAGGCGAGGGCCGGGGATATCATTGCCGTGACGGGAATTGATGCGACTAGTGGTGATACGTTTGCGGAGCAGGCTGGCTATTGCACCCTGGAAAGCATGTTTGTTCCGGAACCTGTGATCAAGATCGCGGTTCGTCCTCCCAAGCGGGACGACGGCGACCGTCTGGCCAAGGCACTAGCGCGTTTTCGTAAGGAGGATCCTACTTTTCAGGTGACCACTGACCCGGAAACAGGAGAAACGCTGATGGCCGGGATGGGGGAATTACACCTGGAAGTCTATGTCGAGAGAATTCGGCGGGAATACAAGGTGGAGGTTGAAGTGGGAGCACCGTCGGTAAGCTATCGTGAAGCACCGGTTCGGCCAGCCACGTTCAATTACAAGTACAAAAAACAAACTGGAGGTGCCGGCCAGTTTGCTCATTTGGCGGGCAAACTGGAACCACTTGCCGCTGATGTCGAGGAAGCTTTTGTGTTTCAGGAAAAGGTTGTTGGCGGTCGAATTCCGAAGGAGTACATTCCTTCTATCGAAAAAGGATTCCGAGCTTCTTTGATCAAGGGTCCCATCGCAGGTTTTCCCATTGTCGGTGTCAGTGCACTGGTCGAAGATGGTTCGCACCACGAGGTCGATAGTTCGGACATGGCTTTTCAAGCGGCTGCCCGTTTATGTTTTCGAGAAACGTTTTCAAAAATGAAACCGGTGCTGTTGGAACCGATCATGAAGGTTGAAATTGAATCGCCTGCGAACTTTCAAGGTTCTATTACCGGTGATCTTACATCTCGCAGGGGGATCATCCTGTCGACGGAGTTTGCTGACAACGTCACCGTGATCCTGGCGGAACTCCCGTTAGCCGAGACATTTGGCTATTCGACCGACTTGCGCAGCATGACTCAAGGTCAGGGCACGTTCTCCATGGAGTTTTATCGCTATCGCCGTGTCCCGGCCAGCATTCAGGAAGATGTGGTTTCCAGAAAGAAGAAGGCAGAGGCAGTCACTACCGGCTAGGAAAAACCCCTTCGCCACTGTCATTTTGATCGCTTCAGATTTTCTCGGAACACTTCCGGTTCTTTGTAGGCAAGCTGGATTTTTCGGGACAGCTTGCGCTCTTCTTTGTTCAAGATAGACGCCGTCAGGGTCGTGTTCTGAAAACCATTCCGCCTCCCGTCAGGCAGCTGAAGTGACCGGGAGCGGCCCTTCCAGTCGCCGTAGTTGGAAAACCGGTTTCTGTGGTATGCTCTTACTATGAACCGGCATGAATTCCCGAGCGACCAGTCTCCACCGGCCGACGGTCCCAAAATGCGGAGTCCCGTCAGCCGGCCATTTACAGGATGAAATCATGGGGGACGAAATGACTGACCCCGCTACCGCACCTGCGGGATACGGAGCCGTTGCAGGAGAGGCACCCCTGCTTCATGAGAAGCACCTGGTTTCACGACGACCACGGCGAATCCGCCTGCCAGTCGCTTTGTTTTTCATTACGTGTGCGTCAACGTTTTGGGCTGGTGCAGCGAGTTGGGACCCGCATGTTTTGCTCACCACGGATTTGATGTCGGTCCGCCGAACCATCGTTCGTGATTGGGATCAAGGCTTGATCTATATGATCTGTGTGTTGGCGATTTTGGCAGCTCATGAAATGGGTCATTTTTTGGCAACCGTTCGCTATCGCATCCCCGCCAGTCTGCCTTTTTTCATTCCCTTACCAATCACTCCGATCGGAACGATGGGTGCGGTGATTGGTATGGATGGCATGCGTGCCAACCGACGTCAATTGTTTGACATTGGGATCGCCGGGCCACTTGCAGGACTGATCATCGCGATCCCCGTTTTCTGGGTGGGCATTTCACGCTTGGATCTGCAAGGTGAGCAGCCTGGTGCAGGAATCAAATTGAGCACGCCAATCTTGGCCAATGCCTTTTTGGATTTTTTGCAGCCTGAGGGCTATCAACCAAGCCCCGGACTAATTCGGTCTGAAGAAATTGCTTCGAGTCAGGTGAACGCTTTTTTCATGGCAGGTTGGGTTGGATTTCTCATCACGGGCCTTAACATGTTACCCGTCAGTCAATTGGACGGTGGCCACGTGATCTACACCTTGTTTGGAAAACCCACGGCCCACTGGATCGCCCGGGGGTTTCTGTTTGTAGCGATTACTTTTGTCGTCTTGGCCAATGCAGGAATCTGGTGCTTGATGTTATTGATTGTGATTCTTCTCGGTGCGGACCATCCTCCCACGTCGAATGACAGCATGCCCTTGGGTCCGCTTCGCTGGACACTTGGTTTGCTCTCTCTGTCCATTCCTATACTCTGTTTTCCCGCTTACGGTATGCGATTCGTCCCTTAAGAGACGGTCCGAGAAAACTGACGGCGGCTGGCGACTCCCTCCCGTTTTGTTCGGGATGAGCGATTCGGGTACACATTTGATTGACGTTGCGCAGAGTCAGTTTTTTCAACTCGACAGTGCAACTCGTGTTTTCTTCGCGGCGCGGACCGCTGCGGATTGCAGATAAATGTTCAGGGAGGATCACATCCGGTTCAGTCTGGCGAGGCACTCGAGTCTGCTCTTCGAACATGCTGAAGGGCTTGAAGCAGCCCGCTGGGAGACTGAGATCGCACGACGGGAGCCGGACTGGCGAGATTTTCTTTGGACGAAGTTTTCCCTGCACCTGAAGCTGGCGCGTTTGTGCTGAGAAGAGTCGTCTTGGTCTGCATTTCTTTGGCGAACTGGCGAACCAATTCGGGTGATGCGTCATTGATTACAAAGACTTGGCTTTTCCCCTGGGCTTGTTGGGGTGACCGCAGGATGCAGATGAGTTCTGCTTGTCCGAATTCTTCCACGCGGGAAATTGTTGTGCTGAAAGTCTCGGAGGTCACTTCATTTCCCAGTCTTGCTTGTTCAACGAATGTGTTCCGACTGCGGTTCGGCGACGATTGCAGTTGCGAAATTTGACTGGAAGTTGCTGACTGTCCACCCGTGGCAAGCAGTGGGGTTGCTGCAAGACCAACGCCACCCGGTTGGTTCTGTTTTTTGTAAAGAGCGGTTAAACCGGCTTGATCTAACTCGAACTGCACCGCTCCTAAAGCCGAGTAGAGTCCTTGTCTGTCCTGTGGGTCAGCCGCGTTGCAGACACCGACAACGAGTCCCTCTTCTGTGAACAAGCCTCCTCCACTGCGTCCGTCGACTGGTTGCCCAGCGACTTGTAAGTTGGGAGGACCCAGGAACCGGTTGATGGAAGCGATCTTTGTCTCTTCCCAAATCGGCTCCCCGCCATGATCACAACCGGTGACCAGTACTTGTTGCCCCTCTACCGGTTGGTATTCGCGAGGAGCTACACGCATCGTCTGCACCGGGACACCCGGACGAATGGCCACCAACGCCAGGTCTCGTTCCAAATCATA
>PBTE01000056.1 GCA_002726515.1 Planctomycetaceae bacterium
ACCATCCGTTGACCGCTCGAGTGATGACCAACCGCATCTGGAAGCACCATTTTGGTCGCGGAATCGTCCGTACGCTCGGTAATTTCGGTACGGCGGGCGCCAGCCCGACCCATCCGGCACTGCTCGACTGGATGGCCGTCGAATTTATGCGCCGTGGTTGGAGCATCAAAGCGATGCACCGGCTGATGATGTTCTCCAATACGTATCGACAGAGCTCGCAGTTGGTTTCCGACAGGCTGGCCGCGGATCCTGACAACAATCTTTTCTCGAGAATGCCGTTACAGCGCATGGAGGCTGAGGTGCTGCGTGATTCCATCTTATCTCTTGCCGACCAGCTCGACGAAACACCCTTCGGCCCGCCGGATGATGTGGATGCTCGGAAAGATGGTTTGGTGAGATCAAAACGAGCGTCACGCGGATGGCGCCGGAGCATCTATGTGCTGCAACGTCGCACGCAGATTCCGACGTTGCTGGAAAGTTTTGATTTCCCTCAGATGGGTCCAAATTGCCTGGAACGGGGCCAGTCGATTGTCTCCCCACAGGCATTACACATGCTTAACGACGCACTGGTGCACCAGTGGTCCGGGCAATTCACAGAACGAGTGTGCTCGGACTCCGGTGATGACCGGCAAGCACAGATTACGCGCATCCACTTGCTTGCCTTCGGCCGACCACCAAGTGACGAAGAACAAGCGGCCGCGGCCAGGATGCTTGATGCATTGACGCAAGAGTGGCAGAGGGAGTTGGGAGAACAGGCCGGTATTGAGCAACAGGCTAAACATCGGGCTCTGGCCAACTACTGCCACGCTGTGATCAATTCATCGGCTTTCTTGTTCGTTGAATAGGGCCGAACCATTACAGAGTATTCTCAGCCAGAACTGCAAATGTCCAACACAACACACATTGACTGCCAGATCACTTTGGGACGGAAAACGTTGAGTACCTGGCCGGAAAAGAGCTTGGCTCTTAGGATTCAATCGCCTGGACCCCGTTTTCAACTGACTGGAAATTTCCTTTATTGGTAACGGCTTCACTACAAACCCCCTCCACCTTCAAGTAGTACAACGGACTCATGTCGCCACCCGGCAAGAGATTTACGGAAGTTTAATCATGACACAATTTTCTCGTCGAAGCCTGCTCCAGCATGTAGGAGCCGGTTTGTACACCGCGGCATTGACACAATTGCTGGGCGAAGATTTTCTGGCAGCCCAGGACCGTCGTCGCGCCGATGAGATCAAATTGCGTCAGCCGCACCACGGCCCCAAGGCGAAGTCCGTTATTCACTTGTTCATGAACGGCGGTCCCAGCCAAATGGATCTGTTTGACCCCAAATCAGAACTGACGAAACGGCACGGCGAGGATTACTTCGACACGATTGCCGGTGAAGTTGAGTCTCCCCAGGCGGCGGGGGCGCTCATGAAAAGCCCATTTCAATTTGCTCAATATGGCCAAAGCGGCATGTGGGTTTCAGACGTTATGCCACACTTCGCCCAGCACGTCGACAAGGTGTCGCTGATCAAGTCGATGTACTCGACAAACCTGACACATGAGCCGGCTCTCTACAAGATGCACTCCGGCAGCGAATTTAATGGCCGACCGACCATGGGTGCATGGATCAGTTACGGTCTGGGCGCTGAAAACCAGAACCTGCCCGCTTATGTGGTGCTCGACGACCCGCTCGGCTTGCCCGTCAACGGCATCGACAGCTGGCAGTCCGGTTTCCTGCCACCAGTTTATCAGGGGACTCGATTCCGCGCGACCGGCTCTCCTGTGTTGAACTTGAATCCCGGATTCGAGGAACCGGAATCGATCACGCAATTGGAGCGTGACCTGGTGGCCCGGCTCAGTCACGCCTACAAGGTCAATCACCCGAATCGTCCGCAGCTCGCCGCACACATCGCGACTTACGAATTGGCGGCTCGTATGCAGATCTCCGCAACCGACGCTCTGGATTTGACGCAAGAGTCCGCAGCCACACACAGCATGTACGGCATCGGCGATGAAGTGACGGACTCGTACGGTCGTCGTTGTTTGATCGCGCGACGATTGGTCGAACGTGGCGTTCGTTTCGTCCAGCTCTTTATCGACGGCCAAATCTGGGACAATCACACCAACATCGGCACCGGCTTGAAGACGGCGTGCGATCGAACCGACAAACCAATTGCCGGTTTGCTCGAAGACCTTAGCAGGCGAGGTTTGCTTGACCAGACCCTCGTCCTGTGGGGCGGTGAAATGGGCCGCCTGCCGATCGCGCAGTTGTCGGGTGACAAAGATCCAGCGAAGTCCGGTCGCGATCACAACAAGAACGCCATCGCAATCTGGATGGCGGGTGGAGGTGTGAAAAAGGGGTTTGTACTGGGAAAAACCGACGAGCTGGGGTTTAACTCCGTCGAAAATCGTGTCAGTGTCGCGGACTGGCATGCGACCGTGTTACATTTACTCGGATTGTCCCACGAAGAGTTGTTCCTGGAGAGAAATGGCTTGAAAGAGCGGCTGACCGGCGTCGAAGAAGCGAGAGTCGTTCAAGAAATTATTTCCTGAGCATTCATCTGTTGTTCAATGCACTCAGCCCCTTGAAAATGCCAGAATAACAACCCACTTTTGCGGTAACGAAAAGGATTTTGATTGTACCCCACCATGGGACAACAGGGTGTCTCGTCCTTCGGCGTCGAAGATCGTGCCAGTGGGCTAGCTGATTTGGGCAACCGAACCTCAAACGTTCATTTTTTTGCAGTCGTGGACAAATACAAACATCTTTTGATTCGCGGTCCAACTGGACCTGATTGACACACGGACCCCGCGTTTACCCGCCAAGGAAGATTCGATGAGCACACTCTGTGCAGCGATGGTCGGTTTTGAAATTACACCGGACTTTCACCCCGACCATGGTGCCTGGGGTACGACCCCTTCGGTCACCAGACTGGACCCGAACATCAAGGGTCTTTTTTCTCGCTGCCTGGCCCTGGCAATGGATGGTCGCCAAGTGCTCTGGTTCGGTTCCGATCTCGTGGGCGATGTCGTCTCCGCTACCGATTCATGGCGATTGGAGCTGGCCACCGCACTGAAGTTGGATGCAAGCCAGATCATCTGGTCGACCAGTCAGACGCATTCTTCGGGGGCCATCCCTGGCTCTGCAGTGTCTGGCAGCTGCGTCACGGAACTGAAAACCGGAGACAGTTCGTTCATTGACTCTCAGCGGGAGCGCCTTCTCAACGCGATCATCGCTGCGGGGCGACAGGCCCTGGACCAACTCCAACCGGTGGAGGTCTGGGCGGGCCGGGGCCATTGCGACTCGATCAGCTACAACAGTCGTCTACCCATGCTTCTGGGGGGCAGTAAATTCAGCCGGGACTATGCGGAAGGCCTGCAAAGCGATAAATACTACGATCCCACCATCGGCCTCGTCCGGTTCGATGACAGTTCTGGAAAAACCATCGGGACCATTTTCAATTTCTGTTGCCATCCGGCCGTGTTGATTCGAAACAAACACTGTTCACCGGACTGGGTCGGCACGGCTCGAGCCTGCATCGAGGAAGCGTTGGATGGCACTCCGGCAATGTTTGTGCAGGGGTTCTGCGGAGACGTTCATCCCAAGTACATGTTTGGCACGCCTGAGCAAGCAGCCAGTCTGGGCCATCGCCTGGGACAGGCGGCCGTCGAGGCCCTGCCAACGTTGGTCCCGGTACGATCGGATCGGTTCGATTGTTCGTGGAAGACCGTTGAACTGCCCCGTCAGCCAATGCCCTCGCGTGAAATGTGTGAGTCCGGAATTGCAAGGTGTGAAGCATTTATCGAAGAGGTCTTACATCATAATCCCCGCGCCACCTGGGTGGACGGATACAACCACCCGGAACCCGATCTGTTCTCGCCCGCCGATCGCGCTGCCTCCACACAAACTTCCATCGATTATTACCATGACCTCATTAACACGATCGACAGGGGAGACGAGCTACCAGCCACCTATTCAATCACTCTCGGGTCCCTCCGACTGGGAGACATTGGTGCCGCGTTCTCACCCGGCGAAAACCTCACGCTCACCGGTTTCCGGGTACGCAGTCGCTCGCCGTTTGTTCACACGCTGGTGTGTGGTGACACAAATGGACTGTTTGGATACATCGGACCTGACGAAGAAATACATCGCGGGGGTGCTGAAACAGATTACCATTGGCGCATGCCCTGGGCAGGAAAATTTCGCCTGCCGCTAGCCGAAGGATCCGCCCAGCGCGTGACCGACACCTTGTGCGAGTTGCTTCGCAATGTCTGGAACAGCTGACATAACAAGTCACCTCCTGAAAAATCCCTTTGACCTGGTCCCAGGTCCAAACGATCCAGCAGGAGGACGGGCGGTCAACCGGTGCCCATCATGGTCCAAAACAACTTGTCGACGGCACGCCTGTGTGTGGCGGCTCGCGTCCTGACTTCAACACCTGGCACGGACGAGGCCTGACAAGCCGTGGACCACGGAGGAAATGATCCAAACCAAACGGTTGCCTGTCGGGCTGTCTAGGCTCCTCCTCTGTTACGTTCTATAATCCAAGTCCCTGAAAACAGAAACGCATAAGGACGTGGAAAGGAAACGGCCGACGTGGAGCAAACCGCAAAAAAGAATCACGGAGGAATTCCCGTGAGGCCGCTGGGAAAAACCGGGTTGGAGGCATCGATCATCGGCCTGGGAGGCGCCCACCTGGCACAGCCCCAAATCGAACAGTCCGAATCCCTGCGCATCATTCAGACAGCAATCGATGAAGGCATCACCTTTCTCGACAATGCGTGGGACTATTACGAGGGCGAAGCCGAACGGCGCATGGGACTGGGAATCCAGGGCCGCCGTGACCAGGTGGTGCTGATGACCAAGGTCTGCGGGCGTGACCGGAAGACCGCTGAAGAAAATCTGCACGACAGTCTCCGTCGCTTGAAAACTGACGTGATTGATATCTGGCAGTTTCACGAAATCAACTATGACAACGATCCGGACTGGATCTTCGCTCCTGACGGTGCTCTCGAAACGGCGGTTCGCGCCCGAGAAGCGGGGAAGGTGCGCTTCATCGGATTTACGGGCCACAAAAGCCCGCACATTCTTTTAAAAATGCTGGACCAGGATTTTGATTGGGACACGTGTCAAATGCCGATCAATGTAATGGACGCGCATTTCCGCAGTTTTCAAGGTGAGGTTTTGCCCGAACTGAACCGGCGCGGTATTGCTGCTTTGGGCATGAAGAGCCTGGGCGGCGCTGCCCAGTTCGTCAAAAACGCGGGGCTCACTGTTGAGCAGTGTCGCCGCTACGCCCTGTCACTCCCGATCAGTACACTCATTTCGGGCCTGGCTTCCCTGGACGAACTGCAACAAGCCATTGCTCTTGCCCGCAACTTCACACCCCTGACCGAAGGCGAAAAGACCGCGTTACTGGAACGGGTCCGTGCCGAGGCCACCGATGGGCGTCACGAGTGGTTCAAAACCACACAATTCTACGACTCCAAACCCCACCGGGATCAGCATGGTTTTCCGCCCATCCGTGCCGCTATAGAGGAATGAAAGTTCACCGCCACTTCTAACCAGCAAGACGCGCTGACACCACGGGGCTCTATTCTTGCTGGTTGAGAAAACACTGCACAGCGAGAACGATTCAGTCTTTCCAGCCGCCCTGCAAGGTCTGCCGCCAGGACCGTTTTGTGCTAGAATGACGGCTCGATTGCGGAAGTCGCTTTTCATTTCCAGGCGAAAGGTTATCGAGGAACAGGTGATGACAACAAAATACCGAGTTGGCGTCATTGGACACACGGGTCAGGGAAATTATGGCCATGGAATTGACTCTGTCTGGCTTCACATCCCGGCAGCAGAAATCGTCGGACTGTCTGATCCGGACGACGACGGACGAGCAGCGGCTGCCAAGCGACTGGATGTGTCCAACACTTTCAGTGACTATCGAAAATTGCTGGACGAGACCAAACCCGACATCGTCAGCATCTGCCCGCGCTGGTTGGATCAACACTGCGAGATGGTGTTGGCAGCGGCTGAACGCGGGATTCACATTTACATGGAAAAACCGCTCTGCCGCTCCCTCGACGAAGCGGACCGCATGGTCAACACGTGTACACGGCACAACGTCAAATTGGCGATTGCCCACACCACACGATACAGTCCTAAAATCCAGGTGATTCGTGACCTGATCGATGACGGGAAGATTGGACAGGTACTCGAACTGCGCGGTCGCGGTAAGGAAGATCGTCGTGGCGGCGGCGAAGATTTATGGGTCCTGGGCAGCCATGTCATGAACTTGATCCACACGTTCTCAGGCGAGCCCGAATGGTGTTTCGCTTCGGCCAGGGAGGAGGGAACATCTGTTTCTAGAGAGCACGTCAAGGAAGGTAATGAAGGCATCGGTCCATTGGCCGGTGACACGATCAGCGCGATGTACGGTATGGCGGACGGTGTCACAAGCTATTTCGGTTCGCACCGCCACACAGCCGGCAACCCGCGTCGCTTCGGTTTACAAATCTTCGGGTCGCAGGGTGTCATTGAAATTGTCACCGGATATCTTCCCGATGCGTATTTATTGCCGGACTCTTCCTGGTCCCCGGGGCGCAGCGGAGCCCAATGGATTCCTATCACATCGGCCGGAGCCGGGCAGCCCGAACCGCTCAAAAATGAACGCCACGAGGGTAACGTGGTCGCCTGCCTTGATTTGATCGACGCCATCGAAGAAGATCGACTGCCCGAGTGCAACATCTACGATGCCCGCATGACGGTAGAAATGATTGCCGCTGTCTTCGCGTCCCACCGCGCCGGTGGACCGGTCGAGATTCCTCTGAAGTCTCGCAAGAACCCACTGTCAGCATGGTAAAACAAGGAACAAACAGCGGCCTGCTTTTTTTGGTTCAAACCTTCTCTCCTCAGAGAGAAGTGCGGTTAATTTGTTTTGGAAGTGCTTCTTTGTCGTTTGTCCTTTGACATCACGTTACCCGCCCACCTGTCTTCAGAGTTGGCAAAGACATTCCCCATGACTTCATCACAAGACATCTCGAAACCATGGAAGTTGATATAACTCAACCGCTTCGCCGCTCGTTTTTAAGGACATGTGGTGCCGCTCTGGGAGCCGCTTTTCTCGGAGACCCAACCGGACGTGTCACGACGGCCGCAGCGGCCGCCGAGGCAAGTCAGGCGTCGCACCTGGTGCGCTTTGGTCCCAGCGACCTTTACGTCACACGATACTGTCAGGGTACAGCCTTTCGTTCCAAAGAAGTTTCACGGAGTGACAATCCCGCAGCGCGGGCAATCTTGCATCAATGTCTGGAAGTCGGGATCAACTTTTTCGACACAGCAGAGGCCTACGGCTGGGGTGGTTCCGAGGAGGTACTGGGAAGGGTGGTTGCGGAATCCGTCCGACGTCACGACGTCGTCATCTGCACCAAGGTGCATCCTGGGCTTCCACCCACGGATCATCCAAACTTCAACAAGTTCAACTCCATTTCCAAAAACCCGACCTTCAGTCGCAAGCTGCTTGTCCGCAGACTTGAAATGAGCCTGGCACGCCTCCGCACGGACTACGTCGATCTCTACCTGCTGCACAACCCGGACCAGGTCACGGCATTTGATGAGGTCGTCGAGTCCATGGACACGCTGGTCCGTTCCGGCAAGATTCGCTACTGGGGCGTCTCGAACCACTCCGCCGGTCAGGTCGCGAGCCTTCACAACATCTGCCAGAGGAATCCGGACAAGTCTCCCATCGTGGGAACCGAAGACTTTTACAACATCACGATCGGCGAGCGATTCGATCCGGAATTATTTCGAGTTCTCCGTGACACAAAACTGGGGCTGCTGGCCTTCAGCCCTCAGGAGACCGGTATTCTGTCCCCTGGTCGCGAAAAGGAAGCGGGCAAAACACGCCTGCCGGTCCTGCGCGCGTTGGACAAGGTCGCCCGGGAACTCGGAGCCAGCCGCCCGCAGGTTTGCATCGCCTGGTCTCTGGCCAATCCAGCCGTGACATCCGTCCTGGGTGGCGCCGAGAGTCCGGCACAGGTGGTGGAAAATTTCGGGGGCTCCCGGATTGAATTGCCGACAGATGCCCTGGAACTGTTGAATGCGGCCAGTGCCACGTACACCCAGAAACGGCTGCAACGCATCAGAGAAGTGGAGCAGAAAAAGGCATGAACCCGGGACTGCCCTCGGCCCCGGAAATGTTGAGTGGTTCCCCGGTCCTCTCCACCGCTAAGGAGACCGGGTGCTGGCCCCCATGCTGTGCCATAGACAGATGTGGTAAGCTCCGTCTTGTCCGGTAACTTTCTCCACAACGGAACGTTGGCGCGCCAACGTCTTGTATTTCGGGTTTGCCATGTACGAGACGATGTGGCGATTAATCTGAAACGCACCACAACATTTTCAAACTGCCCCGCGATCATCGTACGGGTTGACTGATTCATGGAATATCGCACCCTTGGAAAATCCGGACTTCAAGTTTCCCGCGTCTCATTCGGCGCCGGCCCACTGGCTGGACTGATGGTCGGATCACATCAAGAGGCCCAACGCCGAGTAATCGCCAGGTCTCTTCAGGCAAACATCAACTGGTTCGACACGGCCGCCAGCTACGGTCATGGCGATTCCGAAAGCGCATTGGGCGCCGCTCTGCGTGCGTGCCAACGGCCGGAGGATCTTTGTATCGCCACCAAAGTCCGTCTTGCTGCCGATCAGTTGGACAACATACCGAAAGCCATACGGCAATCACTGGAGGGAAGCCTACAGCGACTCGGTGTAGACCGGGTCACCTTGCTACAGTTGCACAACTCCGTCACGAGCAGGCGAGGTGATTTGCCGACGTCGATCGATGTGCAGGATGTCTTAGGGAAAGAGGGAGTGCTCAGCGCCTTGGAACAACTTCGCAGGGAAGGACGTGTTGAGCATTTTGGATTTACCGGGTTGGGCGACAAAAGGTCACTGGCGGAACTGGTTTCCAGCGGCGCCTTCACTTCAGCTCAGATACCGCTGAATCTGTTGTTACCTTTTTCCGGTCGCGACCGTTGGGCCGGTTCGGTAGACGTCGATTACGAACGTCTGGCAGAGGATTGCTCAGCAGGTGGAATTGGCGTGATTGCCATCAGGGTCTTTGCCGGCGGCGCCCTGGTGGGACAGGACCCGAGTCCGCACACCTACCAGACCAAGTTTTTCACTCTGGACTTATTTCAACGCGATCGGCTCCGCGCCGAGAAACTGAAGCAAGCACTGCCTGCTGGCCTCACTCCTGCCGAGGCCGCCCTGCGATTTGTGTTACACAAGCCAGAGGTGACAACAGCACTGATCGGATTCGGCCAACCTGAGCAACTCGATGCGGCCATGAAGTTTGCTGCCAAAGGCCCGTTGGATGAGTCTGTTTTGAAACGGATTGATGCATTGGACGGTCCGGGACGAGACACTTCGGATTGCCCAGGCTGAAAGACCACGCTATACTCTGAAATATTGGCTGCAGCTCTTGGTCATGGTGACCCCAGAATCGCCCGAGCTGCAATCTTTAAGATATCATCAAATATAGACTTACAACTTGGGGCCGTAGCTCAATTGGTTAGAGTACCGGACTGTCGATCCGGTGGTTGCGGGTTCGAGTCCCGTCGGCCTCGCTTGGTAAACCCCCGCATTATTTCGCAACGCGTTGTAGTGCGGGGGTTTACTGTTGCTATCTGCTGAATCGTGGAAACCTTCTGTTTCCGCCCCTGCCATGGATTGCGAGTCGATGCGACGGCTTACTGCTGCGCTTTCTGCTGCGCCTGTTACTCGCTCGAATAACTCTGCGGGCACCTGTAGATAGTATTTCTCGGAGACAGCCATGGAATGGCCGATCCACACAGAAACTGCGTGCTGAGGAAGTCCCATGCTGGCCATGTGGGACTCAGCCGACCGCCGCAATGTCTGGAACAGGTCTGGCCACACGGAAATCCCCGCGCGGCGGAGAATCTGGCGAAACCGACGGTGACGATTGTATTTTGAAACCGTGACTACGTGGGTAGTGCCCTCAGGAGCCA
>PBTE01000227.1 GCA_002726515.1 Planctomycetaceae bacterium
CGAAGCTGACTTTCTGGCCTTCTTTCAGGCTCTTGAAGCCGTTGCCTTCGATCGCGCGGAAGTGCACGAACAGATCCGGACCGCTCTCAGGAGTGATGAAACCAAAACCTTTCTCGTCGTTAAACCACTTGACGGTACCGTTCTGACGATTCGACATGTCTTTGTATCCTTGAAACTCAAAAGTAGAATTGCCCCCGCAGAGCAGGAAGCTGGAACTGGTTGCAAGGAGTAAGAGAGTCGAGCGGAGTAGCGGATCTGAAGATCTACTGCACCAGGTCACGATTCAACAGCGACCCATGCAAACACAGTGGGCACACTCTACGATAACTCGCCAGGGAATGCCAACCCCTCGGAGCCATAGAATTTGCCTGTCCAGGCGGCGCTATTTGGCGCTTTTTGACGTGGCTTTGACTCGCCGTGTTCGCTGTTGCGAGAGGGTCAATGCCGCGAGTCGACTGCATCGATATCCAGTGTCAGTCTGAGGGAAAGCGATGTAGCTGAGTTGCTTGCCGTGCTGCCGATCCAGGCTGTATGGATGACTTGCGTATGGCTTGATGCGCTTTGAAGCTTCGCTACGGCGTTCAGAGTTGCAGGCGATCCGGTTGCCCGTTTCGCTAAGCATGCAGCTTGGCTGCGTTGTAGCGATTCACTGATGGTGCCCCGAGAGAGACTCGAACTACCTTATTTCCCTTCCTCACCCCTTGAAACCCTTATGTTCCGGGGGTTCTGCTGTTGCTTTGGGTAGAAATTCTGGGTAGAAATCAGGATAGAAGCCCCTAACGCGGGGCGAATGATATCAGGGAAAGGGCACTAGGGCTATGGCTGATTTTTTAGTTAACAAGGGCGGGATCTGGCACGTCCGCCTAGACATACCCAGCGAGGTGCGGGAAGCGTTCGGCGGTCGCCGGGTGCTGACCAAGAGCCTAAAAACTGGAGTGAAGACCGAGGCCCACGCCTTGAAGCTCAAATGGCTTGATCTCTGGAAGCGCCAGATCAACGACGCACGGACGAAACCCATAGACGATTTTCGAGAAGAAGCGGCCTACCGGGTCGAGCAGATCGACAGACACGCGCCGAATGCGGTTTACGAGTCCGCCAAGGTGCTTACTGACATCTATCAGCAATACAAGATAAAAAGCCCCGAATTGGGCGAAGAATTACGGCAAATCGTCGCTTTTGAGAGCGAGTATTCTCCTAAAACGCCTTTCATCAAAAAGCGCTTAGAAGATTTTGAAAAATACGAAAAAGAAACGCGAGGCGTAGCGCACCGCACTGTTGACAGTCATATCAAGCGATTAAAGTCGTTCGATAAATTCCTAAAAGATAACGAAAAGGAATTAAATTTCGACGCTGTGAGCGAATTTCTTCAAGCGCTTGATCTCTCCGCAAAAACAAAGAAACAGTATATTTTTAGCCTTAACACATTTTGGAATTTTGCAATAAAGAAAGATCGCGGCTTTCGGGAGAAATACAAAAACCTTAAAAACCCGTTTAAGGATCACGAATTTACAGAGCTGCGCAGAGGCACATCGAGCGACAAAAATCGCAGAGCATTCACAAAGCCGGAAATTGAGCGACTTTATAGCGAAGCAAAGAAAGCAGATCGGCAGCGGCTCGCTGACGCAATAAAAATTGCTTCGTATACAGGCGCGAGAATTGAAGAAATTTGTCAATTGCGTGTCGTTGATGTGATCAAAGAAGACGGCATTGATTGCTTACACATACGAGAAGGAAAAACTAGCGCAGCAGTTCGGCACGTTCCAATTCACCCAAAAATCATTAACGACATAAAGCGGCTCGTAAATTCAAGCGCCGATGGTTTTCTATTGAAGACAGCGGCGGGAGGCAAATACGAGACGAAATCGAAAGGGATTTCGTCAGAGTTTTCAATTTTCAAAAAATCGCTAGGTTTTGATCGCCGTTGTGTTTTCCATAGTTTTCGGAAATCGGTTATTACGATGCTTGAACGAGCGGATGCCAAGAACCTCGTTATTATGTCGATTGTCGGACACGAGCCGGGAAAATTCCTCAATATGACTTTTGATCGCTATTCTGAGGGTCCAACCCCCGCCGCCAAATTGATCGCACTGAAACACCTTGATTTCGATTTCGCTGTATAGATTGATGTATAAAGCGAGGTATGTTTTCGATGTATAGATTGATGTATGGATCGCGGTATGAATTTGACATCATATTTTAATATGATAAATATATATGTAGGCTTAATGAAAAAGAATGCGAGCAATACATCTATACCTTAAAAACTTCGTTTTTGCGGTATGTCTTCGAAACCACTTCGTGGCTTTCTTGACGCGATGTTACTCGAAATTTTTAGCACTTCGTTTAAAATTTGGAAAAGCAAAAGGAGCCTAAAAAATGAACTAATAAAATGAGGTATTGTATGAGTATAAATAGTTATTTAATTAAAGAGGTATTGAAGAGCATAAAAATTGAAGTGGAAGATTTGGACGATAGATTCGACTATGTTTATAGTCACACTTTCAACGTGAAACTAAATCTTCTGTTAAAGCTTGATGATCTACCATATTTGAGATCTATAGATAACTTCAATAAAGAAATAGACGAATTCAAAGATGTTTTCCAAGAATTTAAATCGTTTATTAAGTTGTGTGATGATGAGTATGTTGAGGAATGGATAGACTATGGTCTTTTTTCTGCTGATATCATAATAGCTAAGCTTGATTATATAATTTCACTTGGCGAGGTGGAATTATGAGACAGAACAGAACTAAAAAAACAAGTCTAGTCTGGACGCCAGCCGAACACGAAAAAATCATAAAGGCAAAAGAAGCGGCGGGCGAAAAGTCAATCGCTGATCTTGTGCTTCGGTTGATTGATGATAGTCAAACAATCGTAATCAAAGAATTAAAATCATACGACGATATTTATGCGAAAGCCGGAAACCTCGCAAATCAGATCGCTAAGGCTTTGCACTTAATCAAAGCAGACCCTAAAAAATACTCCGCGTTGATTGCGTATCTTGAAAAAGATAATTCCAGAGTTTTAAACGCAATCGCTGATTTTTCCGAAAAATTAGACGAAGCGGTTGATGCATATTTTCAGTATGAAGAGAACATCGAGATCATTGCGCAGCAACAGATAGCAAAAGCGAAAAAGGAGAAGAATAAAAATAAAGGTGCGTTATGAAATTCAAAATACGCACACGACACCAAGGCGCACGCTTCACAGTCAAATATATTCAGAAATACGCAAAACCCGGATCGATGAGGTCTACGATTCCGAAATTCGACGGAACGAGCGATTGGGACTATGCCAAGCTCGTAGACAAGAAGCTTGAACAAGGCCGAGCGAAAGGCCAGCAACGCCTTTATTTACACCAGATTGTTGCTTTTCACCCTTCCGACGCACACAAGTCAGATCAAGAACTTTTAGACATAGCCGAGGAATCGCTACAACAAGCGATGCCCGGTAAGCGTCATTTCGTTATGTCAGTCGAGCGCAACACCGAACACCCGCACGTCCATATCGTTGTCGCCCTTCGCTCACTCGACACGAAGCGCGTCCACCGCGATTTCGTTGACTACATCGAAATTGGCAAAGAGTTAGAGATCAAGCACGGTCTCTACAACGCCGACCGCACGCAGAAGCCAAGCCCCTATGCCCCAGCGCCAAACACCGTTCAGATCGAGCGTAGAACGGGCAAGAAGAGCCTTAAAAACGATTTAAAGGACAAGGTAGCCACGGCACTCGAAACAGCCAAGGATACGGCTACTTTCCTCGATACGCTCGACGCGTTCGGCGTGCAAATCCTTCCAGGACTAAACGCCTCGGGTCTCTACGGTGCGAGTTTTGCGCTCGATGGGGAGATCTTCAAAGGCTCGCAACTCAACATTTCAGCGAAGAAAATCAAAGATAAGTTTTCAGTCGATCCGTTCTTTCTATTGCTGATGCAAGACGCAGAGAAAAAAGCAAAGGCATACGCTGAAAAAAACACATTAGAAGCGCACGGCTCAAAGCCAAACCTTGCTACAAACCTCAGAAATCGCACATTAGACAAGCATTTCGAGAGCGCAGACGATAAGACCTATTTCTATAAAAACACGAATAAAAAGGCGTTCAACTACGACGCAGAAAAAAACGCTGTTGCGTTCGATCATTCGAACTACAAGAACATAAAAGCAGGAATGCAGAAGATGATTGAAAACGGAGCGGAGAAAATAGAAGCAAGTGGATCAGAACGCTTCAAGCGTCAGGCTTGGATTGTGGGAATCCAGAACGGCTACCCTATGGCTGACTTTTATCAGCCAAGCCTAGACGACTACGAACAAGCCTTAAAAACTTGTATGAACGAGAAGAAGCGCGAGAAGATCAAAGAAGAAATGGAGAAACAGAAACAAAAAGAAAGAGAGAAGCAAGAACAAGAAAAACCAAAAAATCGAATGAAATTAAAAATATAAATGCAGCTTTTTAGCTGCAATTCATATTTGCAGATGCTTGGCGCTCTTGAATATATCGATTGTCGCTTTCAATTTCAGCGTTTCGAATAACGTCAGCTTCGTTCCCAAAAACACTAAAATCCTTATTTTTCGCGCTGTATTGCATACGTCTCGCAATGTCAGCTTGTGCCTGCACTTTTCTATTCTGACAGTCTTTCAGCATAAACGCTTTTAAGCGTTCTTCTTTCTTTCGTTGACTGTCTTGCTTTCGCTGCTCAATAGCGATTTGCGTGTCTATTTTGCTTTGCTTGTCAAATTGTCCATAACCTAAAATTAACGCAACTAATCCACCAAAAAAAAGAACGTGGGCAGCGCTCCACGTCTTTTGTACGGCGCTCATAAGCAAGCCCCATAAAACAGATATTCAACTAAAACGCTTTCGCCGTATCTTGTCATATTAGTATTATGAAAATGACGCTCAAAAGCTTCACGCTGTTCAAAAGAAAACGTACAACCAAAGTCTTTTGCAATCGGATAATTCACAACAACTGAGCCTGATCTGCTTGCAAAAGTGATTGAGGCATCGCCGAATGAATTGATCGTTTCGATGATCTGGTCGTCAGTTAAAACCATAGGAGCAGGCGCGGGCGCTGGTTCATTCTTAACGATTTGAATTGATCCATTTGGAAGACTACCGCCGCCGCTCGCTTCAAGCGGAATCTTGATCATATATTCAGCATTCGCAAGTGCTGACACTGTTAAAATTGCTATTGTAAATATTGTCTTTTTCATAATTAAATCTCCTTTTGTTTTCTGTTGTTTAATTTCTTTATAAAGTCCTTTAAGTGTAAATGCCAGATCACAACGCTAAAAATAACGTAGGGCACAACCTTAAAAAATATCTGTAAGTAAAAATCTAAATCGTTCATCTTTTTTTCTCCATTTTGTTAGTTAAAAATTAACGCCCACCTTTTGCAACGTGTCGAGAAACATCGACGCTGTGTGCGGTAAATCAATGATTAGAGCGGACGAAATCATCGTTATAATGGGCTTGCCATAACCCTCGTCTTTTGTTCCGTTGCTGACTTGCACAAGCCCCCACGTTCCGACCATAAAATAAATCACGCCGATAACTTGAAAAAGTCCGATAATTGCGCGGAAATTATTCATAAAATCATCTTTTACGGAATCGCCTGAAAGCTTCCCAACACGCTCCGCTAATTCTCCGCTGATTTCGCTCATTTCATCGCTATAACATTGTTCGTTTACGCCTGCGTCATCCGCCATAAAGCAAATACGTTCATCGCCTGCTATTTTCCAGACTGATACGAGTTCATACGCAAGATATGAATTGAAGAAAAACGTGCCCGCAACAAATGTCATAATTACGCCGAAATTTTTCGAAGGGTTTTTCTCGTCAACCCTCATTTTTAATTTCAAGCCGGCGATGATAAAAAGAAGAACGCCCATAAAAATGCTGAATTTATCAAGCACATTCAGCATCATACTTATTAAAGCGATTCGATATTCGAATGTCTCGCTCGCTGCAATTTCTCTATCTATCGAATCAGCGAACGCAAAAACTGGAAGGGAAACGAGCAATAGAAAAATTACTCTTGCTACTCTTGTATAGTTTGCTTTAGTTAAAATGCCATTGCTCATATTTCCCCATTGTTTAAAGTTTATTTTTATTTTTCAATCTGCTTTTCTGCTCTTGCTCCAACTCAGCAATAGCTTTTTCAAGCTGTGCTTTTGCAGGTGCAAAGTCAATTTCGTCAATCAGAACAACATCGCTTTTTGTTGTGCCTGATTTACCATTTTTGATGATCGTTTGATTTTGTTTAGTCAAAACATCATCAACGTGCGCTTCAACGTCTTTAATAATTCTTAACGCTGCGTCTAAATCGCAATCACTGTTTAGCGCCTCAGTAAAATCGAGCATTTTCGTCAGTGCGTCTTTCAATAATTGGGAATTGATCATATTGATCTTGCCTTTAACTCTCGCAACTGCTGAGTTAATGCCCGCCATCGTTGTTTTAATTTGCTTCGGTTTTTTCATTGTCTAACCTCCTAATGTTTAGTTGATGTTTTTTCTCTAATGCCTTGAATTTCTTCGCTTCAAAAGCGATAAATCCAATTCTTTCATATCCATTATTACTGTAATTTCTAACCCAACTCTCAATAAGACTATTCAATAAAGCAGATTTGTTTATGAATTCGCTTCTTGTTATCTCGTCGAATTGTTGCGCTAGTTTCTTATCAATCGCATAAGTTGCATTCTTTGTTTTATTCATCTCTATAATCTCCTTACATATACAATTATCATGTATTTAACTAATTGCAATAGTTAAAGCGAAATATTTATTGAATTAAATCGCCGCCATTAAATAATTAACTTGAAGTATTGCAATTAACTAAATTGATGATTTAATAAAAAGACAGACAAGAAAAAACCGCCCGGAGGCGGCCAAAAGAAATTAAAATTAAATCATCAACAATTTAATTATACATCGAATTTCATAAAGTCAAGCATTCTATGCGGTTTTTTCTTCTTACTAACTATAAGAAGAGGAACTATGGGATGCTTAAAAATATTTGAGGATACATTAACGAAAAAACCATATTGCACAGATGATTTTTCAACCGGTATCGCTCCCCGCATTAAATCAATAGCAGTTAAAAAGCGTCATATTCAGCCTAACGGGCCTACTCATCTACGTTGGCTTACGTTCGACATAGATCAGCCCGCCAGCGGCCTCCTATGGGACGATGCAGGGCTTCCAGCGCCGAACCTAACGATAATGAACCCCGCCAACGGGCATAGCCATTATCTGTATTTGCTCGATACGCCTGTACGCACAGCCATAGACGGGAACCCCAAGCCGATCAAATACGCAGCCGCTGTACAGACGGCGATGCGCTCGCGTCTCAACGCAGATCCCGGCTATTGCGGGCTAATCGCGAAAAATCCGCTAAATGCTCACTGGAAAACCAAAATCTGGACAGACCGAGCCTATTCGCTTGGAGACCTAGCCGACTATTTAGATCTAAGCGAAAAAGCTGCAAATCGTGAGCGTTTCGATAATTATGGCCTTGGTCGCAACTGCAACATATTCAACGATCTACGCGAATACGCATATTCAGCGATAAGACAAGCCAGCGGCTTCGAGCAATTTCATAGCGATTGTTTTGCTTATGCTCTTAATCTCAATGTTGCTTTAACGTCTCCTTTGTTGCTCAGCGAGATCAAAGCGATAGCGAAAAGCGTCGCACGCTGGACTTATGCGAATTTCGACAAGTCTAAATTTTCGGCTTTACAAGCAGAACGCGGATCGTTGAAAGGAAAAGACAAGAGAGACCAGGGGATTGAAATGCTAAAAAGTGGCTATTCAGCAAGAGAAATTGCAGAAGCGTTGAGTGTGTCAGATAGAACAATAAGAAACTGGAAAAAGTAAAAGCGGAAAAAGCCATATCAGATAATAGCCCGGTGGTTGACATTTTCACTTGCCTTTTCCAATCGCCTGATTTATAAAAAGACTCTATCAGTGCAAAGGAATGTTCAACAAATGAAAAAAGCTTTTCTTGTTCTGGCAATGCTCGCCGCTTCGTCCGCGTTTGCGGCTGGCGGCGATACGCAGATCGAGCTGGATCGCGACCGAAGCAGCTCTGAATATAAGAAAGAAATTTTCGCAACGCTGAGCAAGCTAGAAAATAAAAAGTGGAGTGATGGCGGCGCTGATGGCTATATCATCATTCACGACACTGAACCACGAAACTACAATTGGAATGAGCCGTATTACGTTGATGGCGTATTCGTTAAGGTGCAGCGATTCCATTACGGAAAGCTGTTGAAGGAATACCCTGGATATGTCCGCCAAAGTCCGTGGAATGGCTACATAGAAATCTACAATGAAGAGAACCGCGCTCAGCAATTGCATATCAAAATGCTTGGCGATGATGCGTTCAATCTTTATCACCATACCTACGAAAGCGAAGAGCGTTTCACTCTGAAGCGCGTGGATGAGTTCAATACCAAAAACCCAAATGAGAAGAAAAAATCAAAGTCCGCGAGAGATAAAGGGATAATCTTTTGAGGCTCTTATTTTTACTAATTTTAGGTGAAGAAAATGTCGAAACTGCTCGCACTACTCACACAGCAAAAAGCACTCGAAGCACAGATCAAAGAACTCGAAGCGAACGAGCAAGAAGCGAAGGTTCTTGAAGCAGTAAAAGAAATCGAAGCGATACGCAAAAAATTCGATTACAACGAAAGCGATTTCGTTGATGTGCTTTTGACTTTCTACAACGTAAACGCTACGCCCGCAGCTAAGCCCGCAAAAGCAACAGGCACGGCAAAGCCTGCGGCCAAAAAAGCGCCTAAATATGCTGTAAAAATCAAAGGTCAAGAAGTGGTCTTGAAAGAGAGCACGCGGGGCTTGATGGATGAGAAGTTGAAGAAGGTCGTAAACGCGGCAGGATTTTCTAAATATAGCGACTATCTTGATCGCTTGATGCTCGACAACAAGGCCGACAATTTTAAGCAGTTGATCGAGAAATTGAAGGGCGTTGAAGTTCAATAGAATTAAGCCCTGCAATGGGGCTTTTTACTCGTATATATTAAAGTCCGAGTTTTTAGGTATCGCTAGCTGCGCCTTAACATAGTCCCGCAGATACGGGCCTTGGGCTTTGTGGTATATGGATTCCAGAGGCTGGTTCTCTGAGAAATACATTATCTCATTTAAAACTCGCTCTATTCTCTCAATAGCTTTGTCGATGCATTCAACGTTTACCGCGATACTTTGGCCGTGAAAGAATATATCGCCACTTCGTGGCGGGCGTTTTAATGAGATGCCAAGGCAATAGTTAAGGTCCGCTATTTCGATCAGCAGTTTGGTGATTTTTCTGCCGTTTTTGTAGTCGGTAAGAAGTGCCGAAATTTCTTTATATTTCGCGATGCAATCTATGATGTCGTGAAATCTAGTCCCTTTTTCGGCGTCAATCGATAGCCTGAAAGTCGTTTCGCGGGGCGTGTTCATATAGAATAATGAGCTGTAAACTCGATCACGCTCGGGAAAATGTATTTCGCCATTGTATTCTTTTGATAATTCATTGAGCTTGTCGAAAAACATCATTCGATGATTTCGGTATTGCTCGAACGCAAGAACATCCATCTGTTGAATTATTAGTCGTTCGTGTTTCTCCCGGCTTTGTTCGTTTCTTTGCTGCTGAATTATTAAGAATAGTAAAGTGCCGATTGTCCCGACTGCTGCTAGGTAAGTGAATAAGCCACCTAACAACGATCCAAACGCCCCCCAATCTTCCGGGTTACTGGAATAAGTTCCTAGGTGGGCGTTGTATTTCAGCAGTGTGATTAATATGGGAGATGTACCCAAGACAACTAGAAAAACAGTGTAGATTTGCCATTTCTTTTGCATTTTATATCCTTGATATGAAAAGGATTAGCATCCTGTGCGATTCCTTGGCTTGTTATATTTGCGAATCACCTGATAGTGCTTACTTACCTGTTTTGCGATGAGTCATCGTTGGCTTGCTGGATTTGAGAGTTTTCCATATTCTCAATATTTATCGTATTGTAGGTGATGCTTTGGGCTAGCTGCTGCTCGTATTTTGTAAACGTGATTCCCTGGCCTAGTATTCCACGGGACTCCAAATCTAAAGCGAACTCCATTACCTTAGTTCTTACGGTGTCGAGTATTTTGACCAATTGATGAAGTGTTATGTGCAGTTCTGGTTGGAAGTTCTGGCCCATAAGCTGCATAATCATATTTGATAGGTCGCCCGGATATTTGAATTTAAAATACCCCCCTTCGCTGGTCTCCAGAAGGTTTGAAATCTGACTCACGGAGACGTTGAGATATGTATAGCAGAGCTTTTCCTGCCACTCGCTTGAAAGCATTACCGGAATCCAGCCGTTATATGGGTTCAAAGCTTTCAGTTCGCCCCGGACCTGCCTGTATTCTGGCACGGTTGTGTTCATATAGCCGTTAAGCTCAAAGTTGAGCCATTCTTCGATATCTTTGATTTTTAGCTTTCTGGAAACTAACAAAGCTTTTCGTAGTAGATCCGTTATACGTATATTTGAGTCGAGAGCGTCTCTCTGCAACTCTAGAACTAAGCCTTCCATACGAAACCCTATAGGCAAGCAAGCAGGGAGCAAACGGCAGGGAGGTGAGAGGCCAAGACGCTTCCTGCTGCACCCTCCAGAACATTACGAATCGAACTTAAGCACTCCTTAATCACACTTTTTTTAGGGCTGGGTGAATCCATTTGCCGAGCAATCGTCTCCGCATCGGCAGAAAGTAGCCTCGCTGTCGGCTCATCTGCGATTTTAGATATTTCGGGGATGAAGGATTGTAAGAATTCCCTGATATCCGAATCAAAGTCGCTTTGCTGCAATTTCTGTGTTGAATTCGTCGTGTCTTGTTGGATCTGTGAATTTTGCATCGAACCAACGTTGATGCTGTTCGATTTCGTCATTTTCTAAACCTCGCAGCTCTGCTTTGAGCACGCTGCTCTACAAAATTAGTTTGGAGATGATGCCCGGATTCGATTATTGATGATTAAGGTGTCGATATTCGGATCGCCTGCAATTTGCCGTAGGACGATGAAGACAGCATCCCGAGCGTGAATGCCTCGGTTTCGGTAGTCTGCATAAAACTCATCCAGCCCATCCCGTATCTGCTCGGTACTGACGTTTTGCATATACTTATCGGCCGCAACGATAAAATTGCTTTGTACTTCTAAGCTGCACGCTAAGCCATCTGGGTTCTCGTGCAATTTGCTCCCATAGCACCCCATCGAGGTCAGATCTCTGCCCAGTTGACTCCCATCCAAGATACCAGCCAAGAAGTAGAGCTTTCGGTCCTCCGCCAAAGCTCGCCAAAAATTCCCGTTGCGTTGTAGCCCTTCGCTCATTGCAGCGAAAGGCGCTGAAAGAATAGCCACCAACACGATCCATCGAGTAAGACTCATAGCAGTTCCTTAGCTGAATTAGCGGTAGTAGGGCCTTGGATCAGATATTCACCCGAAGGGGAAAACGTTACAAGCAGGCGCAATGCCTCCAGCCCCTATCCGCACGGATGCAGAGCCTCCGCACGTCCAGCGGCTCGGATCAAGGAAAAGGGGGGCAGCAGGGGAGGGTAGGAAGCAGAAATTTTGGTGCGGAAAATGGGATAGAAAAAGGGGTAGAAATTTCTTTCTACCCCTTCTCTAATTCCTTGATAAACAAGGGAAACTGTGGTGCCCCGAGAGAGACTCGAACTCTCACGTTGTTACCAACGGCGGATTTTGAATCCGCTGCGTCTACCGATTCCGCCATCGAGGCACAGTGGGCGCGCAGTATAGGGATGCGCGACGGGGTGGTCAATCGCTTGGCGTGGTCAGGTCGACGTGTTTCGGATAAGATTTGCCCCCTTTCCGCGTCCCGACCTCCGATCCATGCAAGTTGCCGATTTTTTCTTCCAACTGCCCGATGCCCTGATTGCACGACATCCCCTGGCGGAGCGGCGCGCCAGTCGTCTGCTGGTGCTCGAAGGCGAAACGGGAAAGCTCTCGCATCGCAACTTCGCTGATCTGCTGGACTATGTGCGGCCTGGCGATCTCATGGTGTTCAACAATACCCGGGTGATTCCAGCGCGCCTGTTCGGTCAGAAGGCCACCGGCGGCAAGCTGGAAATTCTGGTCGAACGGGTGCTCGGCAATCGCAGCGTTCTGGCGCATGTCCGTTCCAGTAAGTCGCCCAAGGCCGGATCGAAGATCCTGCTGGACGGCGGCGGCGAAGCGGAAATGATCGCCCGGCATGATGCGCTGTTCGAACTCGAGTTCGACGAGGATGTCCTGCCGCTGCTCGAGCGTATCGGGCACATGCCATTGCCTCCTTATATAGACAGGCCTGACGATGACGCCGACCGTGAGCGTTACCAGACTGTCTACGCTCAGCGCGCCGGGGCCGTGGCAGCGCCGACCGCAGGGCTGCATTTCGATGAGGCGCTGCTGCAGGCGCTACGTGAGTCTGGCGTGGAAACGGCCTACGTTACCCTTCATGTCGGCGCCGGCACCTTTCAGCCGGTGCGCGTGGAGCGTATCGAAGAGCATCACATGCATCGTGAATGGCTGGAGGTCAGTCAGGATGTCGTCGATGCGGTGGCGGCCTGTCGCTCCCGTGGCGGTCGCGTCATCGCCGTCGGTACCACCAGCGTGCGCTCGTTGGAGACGGCAGCGCGCGATGGTGAATTCAAACCGTTCAGTGGCGACACCGACATCTTCATCTACCCGGGCAAGACCTTTCATGTGGTGGATGCCCTGGTCACCAATTTCCATCTGCCCGAATCCACGCTGCTGATGCTGGTTTCCGCCTTCGCCGGTTATCCGGAGACCATGGCGGCCTACGCCGAAGCGGTGGCTCAGCGTTATCGCTTCTTCAGTTACGGCGATGCCATGTTCATCACCCGCAATCCCGCGTCCCGCGGTCCCGAGGAAACCCAATGACTCGCTCTTGCCATATGTCCTTCGAGCTGCTTGCCACCGATGGCAAGGCGCGCCGTGGGCGTCTGACCTTTCCGCGCGGCACCGTCGAGACGCCGGCGTTCATGCCGGTGGGCACCTACGGTACCGTCAAGGGCATGTTGCCACGTGACATCGAGGCGATCGGGGCGCAGATCATTCTGGGCAATACCTTCCATCTCTGGTTGCGTCCTGGCGTGGAGGTGATCAAGCGTCATGGGGATCTGCACGACTTCATGCGGTGGCAGGGGCCGATCCTCACCGACTCGGGTGGCTTCCAGGTGTTCAGCCTAGGGGCGATGCGCAAGATCAAGGAGGAGGGCGTCTACTTCGCCTCCCCGGTGGATGGCGCAAAAGTCTTCATGGGGCCGGAGGAGTCGATGCAGGTTCAGCGCGACCTGGGCTCGGATATCGTGATGATCTTCGATGAATGCACGCCTTACCCCGCTGACGAGGACGTGGCGCGACGTTCGATGGAGCTGTCGCTGCGCTGGGCCAACCGCTCGAAGGTCGCCCATGGCGACAGCCCGGCTGCGCTGTTCGGCATCGTTCAGGGTGGTATGCACGAGTCTTTGCGCATGCGCTCGTTGGAGGGATTGTGCGAGATCGGTTTTGACGGCCTGGCGATTGGCGGCTTGTCGGTTGGCGAACCGAAGGAAGAGATGATTCGTGTGCTGGATTTCCTTCCGCCACAGATGCCAGCGGATAAGCCACGCTATCTGATGGGGGTGGGTAAGCCGGAGGACCTGGTCGAAGGTGTACGGCGCGGCGTCGATATGTTCGACTGCGTGATGCCGACGCGCAATGCGCGCAATGGTCATCTTTTCGTCGATAGTGGCGTGATCAAGATCCGCAATGCCGTTCACAAGCACGACGATTCTCCGCTGGATCCGAGCTGTGACTGTTACACCTGCAAACATTTCTCCCGCGCTTATCTGCATCATCTGGATAAATGCGGCGAAATGCTGGGTAGCATGTTGAATACCATCCATAACCTGCGGCATTACCAGCGGGTTATGGCTGGTTTACGCGACGCCATTCAACAGGGTACATTGGCGGCCTTTGTCGACGCCTTTTATGCCAAGCGCGGTCTGCCAACGCCGCCGCTTGCGTGACGTGCCAGAACAAAACAATCCTTTCTGCAACAGGAGTGCTACATGAGCTTTCTGATTCCCGCCGCCTATGCCCAGGAGGCTGCTGCTGGTCCTGCTGGTACTGGTTTCGAGTGGGTTTTTCTGGTCGGTTTTCTGGTCATCTTCTACCTGATGATCTGGCGCCCCCAGTCCAAGCGTGCCAAGGAACACAAGAACCTGATCGCCGGCCTGCAGAAGGGCGACGAAGTGGTCACTTCCGGTGGTATCGCTGGCAAGGTCACCAAGGTCGCCGATGACTTCGTGGTGATCGAGGTGTCCGACAACGTTGAGCTGAAGTTCCAGAAAGTGGCGATCGCCGCAACGTTGCCCAAGGGCACACTGAAAGCCATCTGAGCTGACTTCATTCAATATCGACGGGGCGCGCAAGGCGCCCCGCGTTCATTAAACGGGCTGCGTCATGCTCAATAGATTCCCTCTCTGGAAATACCTGCTGATTCTGGCAGTGCTCGCGATCGCCGTTATTTACTCTGTGCCCAACCTCTATCCGGATGATCCGGCGATTCAGGTTACCGGTGCCAGCACGTCGCAGGAGATTGGCGAGGCAGACCTCGAGCGCATCAGCAAAGCACTCGTGGACGGTGGTATCGCGGTCAAATCTGCGTCTCTGGATGAGCAGGGTCGGGGCGGCCTGGTGCGTCTCGTGCGTCAGGATGATCAGTTGCCGGCAAAAGATATCGTCCGACGCGCGCTCGGCGACGCCTATGTGGTAGCGCTCAATCTGGCGCCTACGACTCCCGACTGGTTGCGCAATCTCGGTGCAAGTCCGATGAAGCTAGGTCTGGATCTCTCCGGTGGTGTGCACTTCCTCCTGGAAGTCGACATGGACAAGGCGATTGAGACGCGCCTGAACGTCTCCGAGGGTGAGGTCAAGAGTCTGCTGCGCAAGGAGCGTGTGCGATACCGCAGCCTGCCGAATCTGAAGGATTCGGTGCAGCTTGGCTTCGTCGATGAGGCTACCCTGGATGCGGCCCAATCGCTCATCCGCAAGGAGTTCACCGACTTCGAGCTGACGTCCGCAGAGCGCAACGGCCAGTACGTGCTGCGCCTGACGCTGACCGAAGCCAAGTTGGCAGAAATTCGCGAGTACTCGATCAAGCAGAACCTGACCACGGTGCGTAATCGCGTCAACGAGCTCGGTGTGGCTGAGCCGCTGGTTCAGCGTCAAGGTGCCAACCGTATCGTGGTGGAACTGCCGGGTGTGCAGGATACCGCCGAAGCCAAGCGTATCCTCGGCAAGACGGCGAACCTCGAGTTCCGCCTGGCTGCTGATTCGGATGCATCGCGTGCGTCCACTGAAACCTTCGAGTTTCGCGAAGAGGGCCGCCCGCCAGTTCAGCTTGAGCGCACGCTGATCATCACGGGTGATCAGGTGACCGATGCCCAGGCCAGTTACGACGAGAATGGCCGTCCGCAGGTCAACATCCGTCTCGATGGTCACGGCGGCGATCTGATGAATCGCGCCACGCGCAACAATGTAGGGCGCAGCATGGCGGTGATCTTCATCGAGCAGCGGCCGATGACTCGCTATGTGCGGCAGACGGTCGACGGTGTCGAGCAGGAGGTGCGCGTCGAGACCTTCCAGGAAGAAAAGAAGATCATCAGCCTGGCGACCATCCAGTCGCCACTCGGCAGTCAGTTCCGCATCACCGGCCTCGACGGGCAGGGCGAGTCGTCAGAGCTGGCGTTGCTGCTGCGCGCCGGTGGCCTGGCGGCGCCGATGTACTTCGCCGAAGAGCGCACCATCGGCCCGAGCCTGGGTGCGGAGAACATCAAGCTGGGCGTCCAGGCGGCCATGTGGGGCTTCCTCTTCGTCGCCATCTTCATGGTGCTGATCTACAAGTTCTTCGGCGTGCTGGCGACCATTGCGCTGTTGTTCAACATGGTCGTGCTTACGGCTCTGATGTCGATGCTCAATGCCACGCTGACCCTTCCGGGTATCGCCGGTATCGTTTTGACCATGGGTATGGCGGTGGATGCCAACGTGCTGATCTTCTCGCGTATCCGCGAGGAGATCGCCAACGGCATGTCGGTCCAGCGCGCCATCCATGAGGGTTTCGATCGGGCCTTCTCGGCGATCGTCGACGGCAACCTGACCACGCTGCTGGTCGGCGGCATTCTGTTCGCCATGGGTACCGGCCCGATCAAGGGCTTCGCGGTCACACTGTCGATCGGCATCCTGACGTCGATGTTTACCGCAATCATCGTGACGCGCGCCATGGTCAATCTGATCTACGGTGGCCGCGATCTCAAGAAGCTGTGGATTTAAGGGGCTAGCACGATGAAACGCGTAATCAATTTCATGGGTGTCCGCCATGTGGCCTTCGCCCTGACCGTGGTGCTGACCGTTGCGTCACTGGCGAGCCTGATGGTCAAGGGGCTCAACTTCGGGTTGGACTTCACTGGCGGTACGTTGATCGAGCTTGGCTATGAGCGTCCGGTTGAACTCGAGCAGGTGCGTGGACAATTGGAGCGGTCAGGTTTTGGCGATGCTGTAGTGCAGAGCTTCGGTGCGACCACCGACGTGCTGGTGCGCATGCCGGGTGACGATCCGCAGCTCGGGGAGCGCGTCGCCGACGCCTTGCGCAGCGCCGACAGTGCCAACCCGGTGAGTGTCAAACGGGTCGAGTTCGTCGGGCCTGCGGTGGGCGAGGAGCTGCG
>PBTE01000011.1 GCA_002726515.1 Planctomycetaceae bacterium
GAGGCTCGAACTCCCGACATCTTCGGTGTAAACGAAGCGCTCTACCAACTGAGCTAACGACCCGTGAGCGATCTACTACCTCAAGGTTCTGGCCTTGTTCAACCCCATAATCTTATCTATTCGCCTTTTTTGTAAAAATATTTGATGCCAGTGTTTTGCGCGTTTTGTCAGGGGATTTCGGCCGCGCTGATGCGTTCCGGGCATACCAAACTTGGACTATGGTAGTTATGGAAAGCAGACTGCCGCGACGTTTGGCCTCCATTGACCAATTCCCACCTCCCGAGCACCCGGAATGCCACCGATAGGTGTATAGGCTGGATCGTCTTTGAAATTATTAACACCGTAATTGCGAAACGGGCTGGAACTATGGGACTATTGCAATGATGGTGGCGAAATTGAGCGACTTTCAGGTGGCTTGCCGAACATAAAGGAAATTACATGATCGTTGATATCGATATATCAAGCTATCGCAATCTGGACATCAAGGCTCACGATGACGGAGTGTGGGTGGTTACGCTAAATCGCCCTGCGAAAAGAAACGCTCTGGATATCGAAACGATCGAAGAATTGGTGAGCTTCTTTTCCCGCGCCCCGCGTGCAGGCGTTCGCGCAGTGGTTCTGGCAGGCGCGGGGGAACATTTCTGCGCTGGTCTCGATCTTATCGAACATCATGACCAAGATCGCAGCCCGGCTGATTTCATGCATGTCTGTCTACGTTGGCATGAGGCGTTCAATAAAATGGAATATGGCGGGGTCCCGGTGATTGCGGCGTTGCAAGGTGCAGTGGTCGGGGGTGGGCTTGAGCTGGCGTCCGCAGCGCATATTCGCGTTATGGATCAGACCGCCTATTTCGCCCTGCCGGAAGGACAACGCGGGCTGTTTACCGGGGGCGGCGCGACAATACGTGTTACCGATCTGGTTGGTAAGGCCAGAATGATCGACATGATGCTGACGGGCCGTGTTTATCAGGGAAAGGAAGCAGTGGATCTTGGGCTTGCGCAGTATATCGTCGAAGGGTCCAGTTTTGACACCGCGATGGAGCTTGCGCGCAAAACGGCGCAGAATTTGCCGCTTTCCAACTTTGCGATCTGCAGCGCGGTTAGTCACATGCAGAATATGTCAGCGATGGATGCTGCCTATGCCGAGGCGGTGGTCGCAGGGGTGGTCAATACGCAACCCGATGCACGCGCGCGTTTGGCTGCATTTGCCGATAAAAGCGGTGCACGGGTACGTCCCAATTCATGAATGAGCAAACTCCCGACCTTAAGGTACAATCGCGGACACCTTGCTTGCATGTCCGGACCTTATGAAAGTAAACCTGCGTATGATGTGTGCACCGGCGTTGCGAAAGGCCCGTCTTGGTCCTTTTAATTCCTCATCGCTTGTGCCTTTGATGACTGCATTAACAGTGATCGTTGAATGGTGAATATTCGACGATGCGCATGATCTCAAATAGCTGAGTTTTCTAACAAGCAGAACACGCATTCTTTTTGCAGCCGGTAACAAAAGACAGGAAGTTGGTAATGAGGATTGATCTAGACACGATTTTTGCATCAGCACCTTCACCCTATGTTCTTTTGGACCCAGATTTGCGGATGGTTTGGGCGAACGAGGCTTATCTTGCCGTCACGGGGCGTGAACGTGACCAGCTCATCGGGCGTATCATCACCGAAGAATTCCCCGCGAGCCCGGATTCCGTCTCGGATCAGATGCTACGGGGTTCATTTCGACGCGTGCTTGCGACCGGCCGGACAGATCACCTTCCGTTGATCCCATACCCGATAGAGACTGACGGAAAACTTATCGAGAGGTTTTGGAGCGCGACACATACGCCGATACTGGATCCAGCGGGGCGTGTTGAGTTTATCCTGCAAAACACCATGGATGTGACCGACCTTTACCATGATGAAAACAATCCTGCGGATGAAACGTTTACGCAACGCGCGACTATCCTGAAAAGAACCGAAGCGGTCGCGCATGAAAACCTGGCTCTCGGCGCGATGACGGAATTTTTCAAGTCCGCCTTTGACCAAGCACCAAGCTTCATGGCCATTCTCAATGGACCCCAGCATATTTTCCAAGTTGCCAATACATCCTATACCGACCTGATCGGAGGAAGGTCGATTATCGGCAAGCCGGTTCGTGAAGCCCTGCCGGATCTAGACGGGCAGGGGTTTTTCGAACTTCTCGATGACGTCTATGCTTCGGGCGATGCGGTGTCGTTCAAGGGAATGCCCGCGCAAGTAATACCCGACCCCGACAAGCCGCCGGTACAGTTATTCGTGGATTTCATTTTCCACCCGATCAAGGACGGTTCTGGCGGTGTCACTGGTATCTTTGTTCAAGGGCACGACATCACTGGCCAAAAAATAGCCGAGGCAACCCTTACTGTTGAAGGCGAAAAATTCCGGTCCATGGCACAGACCATGCCGAACCACGTCTGGACTGCCGACAAGGACGGGTCGGTGAACTGGCTGAATGATCAAACCTATGTTTTTACCGGCTTCAATGAGGGCGATCTTTACGGTACAGATTGGGCAAAAGTCGTTCATCCAGACGACTTTCCGCTGGCGGTAGAAAAATGGTCGACTGCGATTGCCGAAGGCACCGACTATGATACAGAATTTCGGATAAGAAAATCGGATGGTGACTTTAGGTGGCACCTGGTGCGCGCAGCACCGCTGCGCACGCAAGAAGGGCTGACGATAGGCTGGGTCGGAACCAACACCGATATCGAGGACCTCAAGATCGCCGAACGCGAGATCGAGGAATTGAACAATTCTCTTGAACTGCGTGTCGCAAAGCGCAACCGAGAGCTGGAAGAGCTCCACGTCGCGCTGCGGCAAAGTCAGAAGATGGAAGCCATCGGTAATCTTGCCGGCGGGATCGCACATGACTTCAACAATTTGCTTCAGGTCATCACCAGCAACATACAGATTATTGCACGTGATATTCCCGATAGGGCACCGGCGCAGGTCCGCGTCGAACAGGCAATGGAAAGCGTGCGACGCGGTGCAAAACTCGCCTCCCAGCTTTTGTCGTTCGCACGTAAGCAACCGCTTGCCCCCAAGGTGATAAATCTTTGCAACCTACTGACCAACACGACGGATATCCTGCACAGTGCCATCGGAGAGGGCGTGGCACTGGAAACCAGTTTTGCCAGCGACCTGTGGAACACAAGCGTCGACCCGAGCAACATGGAAAATGCGGTATTGAACCTGGCGATCAACGCGCGTGATGCCATGGACGGCAAGGGTGAGTTGAGGATCGACGTCAGCAACATAGAGCTTGATGAGGCATTCACGCAGTTATACCCGGATGTAACGCCCGGGCAGTATGTGATGTTGACGGTGAGCGATACCGGCAGCGGAATGTCTCCGGACATCATCGACAAGATTTTCGAGCCGTTTTTTACCACCAAGGCAGACGGGCACGGGACCGGCCTTGGCTTGTCAATGGTATACGGCTTTGCCAAACAGTCTGGCGGCCACATCACGATTGACAGCGAGGTAGGGGTCGGAACCACCTTCAAAGTTTATTTGCCAAGATCCCTGCAGGACGAACAAGTCGTGCAGCCGCCTCAGTCAGGCGGACTGGTTGGAGGCACGGAGACGATATTGTTGGTCGAAGACAACAACGACGTCCGGGCAGCGGCAGTAACGATGCTGGGGGAACTCGGGTATACGGTCATCGAAGCGGCAAACGCTGATCGCGCCATGCTGATCCTCGAAGCCGGTCAGGATTTCGACCTGCTTTTTACAGATGTAGTGATGCCCGGCACCGCGACTGCCAGCGAACTCGCCGACAAGGTGAAGGAACTGAAACCTGATGTCCCGGTGCTTTTCACATCGGGCTATGCACAAGAATTCATTATGCACGACGGCAGTTTAGACACCGGCATTCAGCTTCTCGGAAAGCCGTACACCCAAATTG
Organism: Planctomycetaceae bacterium; assembly: GCA_002726515.1. Classification (GTDB taxonomy): domain Bacteria; phylum Planctomycetota; class Planctomycetia; order Pirellulales; family Pirellulaceae. The sequence continues at coordinate 3,934 of PBTE01000011.1, forward strand.
AACTATCGCAAAAGATCCGCGAAGTTCTGGGTAGCAAAGGCATGCCCCGGCCAAACCGACCCCAGCAAACCCCTGCTTCGTCGCAATCGTCCAAACAGCGACCAACCGGATCGACCATCCTGGTGTGCGAAGATGACATACTTATCCTGACCGATACCGCAGATGTATTGCGGGATGCCGGGTATAAGGTTTTTGAAGCCGAGAATGCGACCAAAGCCTTGGAGATAGTAAAGACCGCGCAGGTGGACCTATTGATAACCGATATCGGATTACCCGATCAATCGGGCGAGGATCTGGCGCATGAGGTGAGAGGTTTGAACCCTGACATGCCGCTGGTTTTTGCCACCGGGGGCGTTGATGACGGGTTGGTGACCAGGATGGATAACTGCCAAGTCTTGGGTAAACCGTTTCAAGAGGCAAAGCTTCTGGACGTCGTGGAAACTGCCTTGAGATAAAGCGACCTGTGACGCTCGCCTTGTCGCAGGCATGTACCAAACTTGCGCCCATAATCAAGCTATTAGAACGCTTGGAAAGCCGGTTTGTTCCGGCTTTTCACGGCTGAAAACAACGTGTGAAACCGGTGCGCCAAATGCCGCCAAAACCGGTCGGCGCTTCGGCAACTTATTGCACACACTGCATAAATGCGACACCACGGAATAAATACGACATTTCGTTTTTTCAGGTTGGGTTCATAGTGAATTCAGGGATGGCATTCCGCTGTCCCGGTTTGCAAACAAGAGTATGCAATTATGACAAAACCAGCTTCAAAACCCGATACAAAAAAGTCTTCATCGAAACCTGGCGATAAGCCACAGCAGAAGTAAGGCCACTTTTTCGTTTCCCAGTAGCCGCCTCGTTACAACCGGGGCGGCGATTGCATTTTGATCGCAAGAACACGTCACACCCCTGCTGATTCTTCCCCCCTATGCAGCAATTCAACGTAGTTTTCGGAATAAATCTGGACGCTTGACGGCGATCACGACGACGGGCTGTTTCGCGTCCGGCGATGCGGCACCCCAACCAGCTTGCTCAATTCGTACAGCGGGTAAGGATGCGTCACCTGGCGCAGATTTTGCTTCAGCCGGTTTGTTTTTTTCCGGTACGTGAAAACACCCACGAGGATGCCTATCTAACTAAAGAAGACGTGCCCAGGGAACAGACCCATGCGATCGTTAGAAACTCAATGTGTGATTTCGGGTGGTGGCCCCGCAGGGTTAATGACGGGATATCTGTTAGCGCGACAAGGCGTCGACGTCACCGTGTTGGAAAAACACGCCGATTTTCTCCGTGATTTCCGAGGCGACACAATCCACCCATCGACCTTAGAGGTTTTTCACGAACTGGGGCTGTTGGATGAACTGCTTTCACGCCCTCATCAGAAAATCCGACACGCTTCGGTCACCATTTCAGGTCAAAGCTACAAGATCGCCGATTTTGGCCAGCTCCCAACGTTTTGCAAATATATCGCGATGATGCCGCAATGGGATTTTCTCGATTATTTAGCCAAGGCAGCTTGCGAATACTCGAATTTCAAGCTCCTCAGATGTACCAAGGCCGAAAACCTGATTGACCAGGGCGGACAAGTTACCGGTATAAGCGCAAGCGACACAGATGGTCCCTTGGTCATTCACGCCGATCTTTCGATCGCGGCCGATGGGCGACGCTCCGCACTCCGCGACGGCTCAGGGCTGAAGCTTGACGACATCGGAGCACCGATAGATGTGTTTTGGATGCGTCTGCCCAAAACCCCGTTACAAAAGTCTGTGTCGCTGGGGCAGGTGGGAACAGGCGGGTTCCTGGTGCAGCTTGACCGCGGGGACTATTGGCAATGTGCTTTGCCGTTTCAAAAAGGCGATGCTGATATCATTCGCGCGCAGGGTATCGCTGCATTTCGTCAGCGGGTTTCGGCAATTGCCCCGACGCTCTCAGCCTCGGTTGCGACGTTGGCCTCGTGGGAACAGGTCAAACTGTTAACAGTGCAGGTAAATCGGCTCAGAACGTGGTGGCGCGACGGCTTTTTATGTATCGGCGATGCCGCTCATGCCATGTCTCCGGTGGGTGGGGTCGGGATAAACCTGGCTGTTCAGGACGCCGTTGCAACCGCACGGCTTTTGGGGCCACCCCTCCTGGCCCGGGCCATCGGCTCACACCACCTTGCCCAAGTGCAAAAGCGACGAGCCTGGCCCGCATCCATGACCCAGAATGCCCAGGTGATCGCTCATAGATTTGTGCTCCTGCCAGCGCTTGATGCAAAATCGTCGCCCCACGCGCCGTTGCTGATCAAACTATTGGATAATGCGGCTCTCTTGCGCGGTATCACCGCAAAGGCGTTGGGGCTGGGGCTTAGGCCTGAACATTGGAAAGCGACCGCTGAACCAAGCTCTGTTACCGGGTAATCTTGAGCCATTACCGTTTGGCCCGTTCCAGTCATGGCTTCCGTTTTCAAGTGGCCCGACAACCTCGCGCGATGGGGCATTCTGTGCGGCGTCAGTATGGAGAAAATACATCGTCTCCTCACGTTAACATTAGTCAAACCGCTCGGTTTGCCGATGCGCTTTTTGCAATCTCAATCTTACCAATTCGCCTGGAAGAATGCTGGCCAATTGGTGTGCCGCGGTCCACCGGTTAGACACAGACAAAGAAAAAGCCCAGTATGATCAGAAAATCTATCATACTGGGCTTTATGTATTTTTTGGCTCCGACGGTAGGGATCGAACCTACGACCAATTGATTAACAGTCAACTGCTCTACCGCTGAGCTACGTCGGAACGGTCTGCACCGTATAGCTATGGTAATTTCCGGCGTCCAGAGGGTTTCGCCACTTTTTTCCAGATTTTTTCAAAAGATTTTCAGACCCGGCGAAAGGTGGCTGTCGCAGAGAGGGATTCAACCGGGGCGACGCGGTTTTTGCCTGTAAGGTCAATCAGATGCGCAAGGACGTTGCGGGTCGCGGCACCCAGTAGCGCAGGCGGGGTTTCGGTGTAGATCGCAGCAGCAAGTTGGGCTGCGGTGGCGGGGGCTTGGCCGAGGGCGCGCAGGATATCAGCCTCGCGCGAGAGGCGGTGCGACACCAGCCAATCGAGCCTTGCCGCAGGGTCGGTCACCGGCGCACCATGTCCCGGATAGAACACCCGCC
>PBTE01000057.1 GCA_002726515.1 Planctomycetaceae bacterium
ATCGACGCTTATTACGATGGAGACGGTCAGGCACTCTGTCCCGCAGCGACAGGTTTCACGCACCACATCAGCCCCTACGGCGACATCGAACCGTGCCCGGTGATTCAATTTGCAACCGAGTCGATTCACGACCCACGCTCTCTTCGGGAAACTTTCAACGAGTCGGCCTTTTTGCGTGATTTCCGTCAGATGGCTGCCGAAAACACCCGTGGCTGCGTCGTTCTGGAACGTCCCGACCTGTTGCTGGATTTGGCCAATAAACATGACGCCCGTGATACAACGATACGAGGCCAGGCGGTGACGGAATTGCAGGCCCTCTCGTCTCGTCCTTCTCAATACAGCCCGGGACAGGAAATTCCTGAAAAAAGTTGGGCTTACTGGTTGCTCAAAAAGTATTGCTTCAACGATTTCGGGGCCTACTCAAAACACTTTCAACCAGGCAACTGGCGCAACCCTGTTAACACCCAACCGGTTGCCGAGAAAGTTGAATCGTAAGACGGAAGCAACAAGATCAAAAGTTTCTCTCCTATGATTTTCCACCACAGCGACGTCGCACTCCCCACGAGCTGGCAAACCAGGATGGAGCAAATTGACCCGGAAGAATCGGCAGTCGTAGCAGCGGTTCACCAGGCCACGTTTCAAAAAAAGACGGCACCTTGATGGTGGAACAGTTCTTTCATCTGCAGCAACACGGCACGACGGTGAAGCGTGAAATTCTGGCAGGAGTGACCACCTTCCTGACCATGGCCTACATCCTTCCCGTGCAGCCGGCGATGCTGTCGCAGGATTTTGCGGGCAACCCGACGGGACTTCCCTCGGATGCCGTGCTGCTGGCAACGTGCCTGGCCGCAGCCGGAGCAACTTTGATCATGGGCCTCTACGCCCGGTACCCGATTGCCTTGGCTCCGGGCATGGGCCAGAACGCGTTTTTTGTTTCAGTCATCATGACCTTGACTGCAGCCGGCCACGCCAACGCGTGGCAAACCACTCTGGGTATTGTGTTGGTGTCCGGCCTGGCATTTGTTGCCCTGTCCCTGGTGGGGATTCGCAGCATGCTTCTCGACGCTCTGAGTGTCAGCCTGAGAAACGGTATTGCGGTGGGTATCGGCCTGTTTATCGCCCTGATCGGATTGAAAAACAGCGGGATCATCGTCGATCATCCGGCGACTTTAATTCAACTCAATCAGGCGGGACCGCTCACCATCGATTGGGCCGTCTTCTGGTTCGGATTTCTGGTCACCGCACTGTTGTTGGTCCGTGGAGTGCCAGGGGCGATCCTGTGGGGCATCCTGGGCGCAACAGCACTAGCCGCGCTCGGCGGGCAACTGCAGGCACCTGCCACTTTGATAGGCCTGCCTCAGAAAAATGTATTTTTTCAAATCGACCTGGTGGGAGCGTTGTCACTCGAATGCCTGCCGTTTGTCCTGTTGTTTCTGTACATGGACGTCTTCGACACCATGGGCACCTTGATCGGTGTGACCGAACAATCCGGATTGGCCCAACAAGGCAAACTCGAACGGGGTCGCCAGGCCATGCTGGCGGACGCCATCGGCACCGTTGGTGGGGCCTGCCTGGGCACGAGCACGGTCACCAGCTACGTTGAAAGTGCCGCAGGGGTTCAATTGGGAGGTCGCACCGGTCTGACCGCGGTCACCGTTGCGACTCTTTTTCTGCTGGCGTTACCACTGACTCCCGTGATTTCGATGATTGGCAGTTATCCTCCCATCACGGGTCCGGCCCTGGTGCTGGTCGGTGCGATGCTGGCCGGCAACGTGACAAAGGTCTGCTGGTCGGATGCGAGTGAAGCAATCCCGGCCTTCTTGATCATACTCGGAATCCCTTTGACGTTTTCCATTGCCGACGGAATTGCCTTGGGTTTGATCGCATACCCCGCCGTCAAACTCTGCGGCGGAAAGCCACGTGAAGCCCACTGGATCATGTACCTACTGGCCCTGTTGCTGGTAGCTTACTTTTTCGGTCGATCGTGGGCGGGATAGGTCGGCCTGCAATCCGACAGGGGGAACGCAGCCAGCGTTACCAGGGGTGTGTCCCGCGGAAGATTTGTGGAAAATAAAAAGAGTTCAAGCGTGGTCAGTGACTTTTACCAACAACCCCAATACCGGGAACCGTGAATTTAACCGTGGATTTATTTGTGTGTTTCTCCTACGCAGCTGGTCTGTCAAACTCTGTTTTGGCAGCAAATTTTTTCGTCCTCCGTATCACCTTCCTCGACTCCGCAGTGTCCGGGATGGGGTGAAACTGGACGTTACCTTTCGCCTGCGGCCGAAGGCCGCACTGAATATCTCTCTGATTAATAATTTCGAGGACAAATCATCATGGTCAGTCGAGCAGCAACAGAATATCGATATGAAAAACTTACTTGGCCGGAAATCAACGAAGCGATTGAAATGCAAAAGGTGTGTATTGTGCCCTGCGGAGCGGTCGAGCAGCATGGGGAACATCTGCCACTAGACGTCGACTTGGTGTGCCCGACAAGAGTTGCACGGGGAGTGGGCGAGCAGATTCCGGACAAAGTGCTTGTGCTACCCATCGTGGCCTACGGTTACACCGGCCACGTGATGGATTTTCCCGGTACAATCAACACGCACTACGAGACATTCATTCGGCAGGTTCTGGATGTTACCAAATCACTCACCTATCACGGATTCAAGAAAATCATCTTGCTCAACGGCCACGGGTCGAACATGCCCAACCTGGACCTGGTTGCACGTCGAACCAATCTAGAGACCGATGGCGAATGCATTCTTATTGCGTGGTGGCACCTGTTGGCTACCGACAAAGACTTCCTGCCAAACTGGCGTGAAGGAACGTATCCCGGCAGTTGTTCCCACGCCTGCGAGTTGGAAACGTCGATGTATCTCTACCTTGAAGAAGAATCCGTCCGTAAGGACAAGATCAAAAACAACATCAGTTCCCTGAATGATGGAAATCCCTACATCTGGGGCGATCTCCTGGCGAAAGGGCCGGCAGCGTTAACTTCCTGGACCAGTAGTTACTCCAAAATGGGCGTCATTGGCGAACCGGAACTAGCATCCAAAGAAAAAGGCGAAAAGGTTTATCACGAAGCGGTGAAGCACTTGCGCGGCCTGGTCGATTTTTTCCGCGACAGACCTCTGGATCAACGTCAGCGTCATCAGGCAAAATCAACGACCATGCCCATACCCTGGGGACAACGAGACTTGCAGGATTGATCCGACGGTACTGGCGAAACACATCGGACCCGGTTCGATACAACCAGCTGAAAGGATGCGAAGGGGAAGAAACTTGCGACACTGTCCATCGAGTGGCTCCGGAAAATCCGGAGCGTGTCGCGTGATGTTGTCAACGCGAAAAACACGATTCCGGCTGCCTTGAAAACCCGGACCACAGAGCAGGCTAAAGGTCCATGGCGTCGACTTCGTCCATGAGGTCGTCGAGCACATCCTTGGCTCGCTGCTGGGTCCCTGTACGCCGCCTGGGAATTCCGGTGGACCTACCGACCGCATCACGACCTGCCAACTCCAGCTGTTCATCCCGTTCACGTACCGCAGCATCCAACGGACCATCGTCCGGCTTTCCGAACAGCCTCGAAAGGTCGATCTTGAGTCCACCGACCGCTTCGGCGTCACCCGCAATACCTGGTGTCCGATGTTGAGGAAACATGATGGCATTTTCCGGACAGACTCGACTGCAGGCGGGACAACCTTTCCGACAGTTGTCGGGTTGTTCGACGAGTATGGTCTCCACGTTGTCGACGCCGTACACCCCGAACAAACAAAAATCAATGCACTCCATACAGTTGGTGCAGCGACTGTAGTCGATCACAGGGTACCAGCGTCTGGACGGCTGTTCTTCAATCCGTGTCGGGTCGCCACCGGCCACAATCCCGGATCGGTTGGTTGCGTCCCTGGACTCGTTCAATGCAGTACCAGGACTGAGGTACTTCTGCATGTGTTCCGGCTTGGGATCACCCTGAATCCAGTCGCTGAGTTCCACGACCGAGGTTTGACATTCCTGGACAATCCGCCGCACTTCTTCAACATATGCTTCCGCTGCAGGACGTGCACGCAGGTCGATGCAATAGATTCGACGATCCGGTAACTGGCGCGTATCGATCACTCGCTGCTTGGCTTTTGCCTCCACCCCGTCGAGTTGCTGGTCTTCGTCTTCCTCTTCGTCTTCCGCTTCCAGCAAAGTGGTACCCGCATGCCCGAACACTCCATGCCGATCCAGGATCCAACGGATGGCACGAGGAAAGAGCCGCCCAAGTACAACCATGTCACCCGTGACACCCTGCAAACAGAGAACCCCAGTGCCCTCCGAGTCAAGGTCGTAAAGATGAGGTATAACCGTCACGTCAACCCCGGGCTCGCCCAGCAGTTGGGCCACAATCTCCTCCTCCATGCCCATCTTGGCTGGATTCTGGCTTTGACCTTGCGAGATGACAACCGTAAGACGTGGTGCCATGAAAATGGGTGCCGCTGGAGGACCTGTCACTCCTTCAATGAAGTTGCCCTTTGATGGTTCTTTGGGCGACTTCCCACACTTCTACCAAGTATTCAATATACTCTTGCGGGGCATGAAATGCATCCCCTTGGCCGCTTATTTCAAACAGCCATCCCCGTTCATAGCCGTCGACATTAATCAGCGCCGGGTCCGACAGCAGGGCTTCGTTGAAACACGTCAGGCGGCCCTCCAACGGGCTGAACAAGTCACTTTCTGCCTTGCTGCTTTCGATCGACCCGATGAGCTGGCGCTCCGCCACCTTCGTCTGAGCGTCCACGCTCCAATCCAGGAAATAAACATCCTGTAAGAGTCGAATCGCATAAGCGCTAAATCCAAAGCGATAGCTCCCCCCCTGCTGTTGTGCCCACATGTGGTTCGTCGTGTATTGACGATCGGTGGGAAAACGGGCTTCGAACTCACCCATCATGAAAACCAATTCAGAACTCATGTATAACGCACCTCTTGGTGCTGAGGCTCAAAAAAAGTGGGCAGCAGTGAATCCACCTGCAACAGCCCCTGACGAGTCAGTTCGATCCGGCCCTTGCCGATCGTCAGCATTTTAGCCTCTGCATGCAACCGCCAAACAGGGCTCCACTGTTGCAGGATGTCTACTGCAAATTTATCTTCAAAATAGTCGCAATCCAGATAACCTTTTTTTAACTGCAAAATCATTTCCCGAATCAACAGTTGCATCGCGGTCGGTTTCAAACCGCGTCCCAACGGAAGCCGTCCTTCTTCCAAGGGCAGCAAGTACTCGTCCCAGCCCGACAAGTTCTGATAGTGCACACCGGAAATATGTCCAAAACTGGCGATGCCTGTTGCCAGAAGATCGCTACCCTGCCACAAATTGTCACGGTAACTGAAATTCACTCTGGAAGAATCCTTCACCAACGTATTGGCGCTGCTCACAACGTATCCCGCAGAGGTTAATTCATCGAACGCGTAATTGACCCAATCCCTTTTAGTCGACCAGTCGGCGACAGGTGATTCGTTACTTCCGGTGAGCAACTGTTGGGAATAAACCGTATTGAAAGGCAACTCCATCTGGTAAATTGTCACGCTATCCGGCGCCAAGCGGATTGTCTGCTGTACACAATCGCGCCAATTCGACCAGTTTTCTCCAACCATTCCACTAATCAAGTCAATGTTCACATTAGGGAAACCGGCCCCTGCGATCCATTCCCAAGCACGCTTGATTTCCGCCGACAAATGAGCTCGACCATTCTCCTGCAAAATCTGGTCATTGAAATTCTCAATACCCAGACTCATCCGCGTGATCCCCAGTTCGGCCAGCGTGTGTACTTTGACTTCCGAGAGCGTCCCCGGTTCACACTCGAACGTGACCTCTTCTGCTTGGTCCCAACTGATACTGTTTCGCAGGCGATCGACCAGAGAAATCAGTTGACGGGGACCGAGGTAGGAAGGCGTACCACCACCAAAGTAGACAAATCGAAACGGTCGCTCTCCCATGGCGGGGAGTTGGCTGACCAGTTCGACTTCACGACTGAGACCCGCAACATAGCGTTCAATATCACTTGCCTTATTGTCGGTAACAACTTTGTAGTAACAGAACTTGCAGCGTTTGCGACAAAATGGAATATGCAGGTACAAACCGAGGGGGACCTCACGTGGAGACGCCTGCATGGCAGCGACGACGTCGTCCAACCCATCTCTGGTCCACTGTGAAAAAGGCGGGTAATTCGAGATGAAATAACTGCCAACTTCAGTTTTTGTTGAGTCCGGGGACATGGAGGCGTGCCGTCCGCTAGTCGTGCCCAGTTGGCAACGGTGGTCCGTGGTCAAGAGTCCCAAGCTGTTTTGTGAACCCTTAAAGAGTTGTCCGATCGGAAGCACGAGCATTTTGAAAACTATTCAGCGCCATCGGTACTGCGCTATGTCTACAACTGCACGTGAAATCCCGAGACTATCGATTATAGACTAGAAACTCTGAACCACAGACCGTAGACTTTGCAATTTGCCTGGTAGAATCCAGGAGTTTTACGGCCATTCCTTGTTCTAGCCCAGACAAAACACGATTCCTTCGTCGTTGGCGATCACAACACGACCATTGGCAATTGCAGGAGAGGCCACAATCGATCCTCCTGCCTCAAATTGCCAATCTGACTTCCCGGTTTCCAAATCAATCGCGTAGAGCCTCCCATCTGAAGAACCTACAAAAACGCGTTTTCCGACAATCACCGGAGATGAATCGACGCTTTGCTGTGTAGGAAATACCCATTGAGTTTCGCCCGTGCGAGGATCAAAGGCGTAAACGCGTCGGCTGCGACCTCCTACAATCACGGCATGTTGATTCACTGCCGCGGAACTCCGGTAGGACTGCTGCCCGTCGGAATCCCGGTAAGTCCACGCAACTTCGCCCTTCTTCCAGTCGATGCAGTAAAATGTTCCACCATGCGTTCCGAAGTACGCAAAATCACCGTGGACTGCTGGTGTCGTGCCACTGGGACTGTCGATTCCAACCGCAGATTCGTGGGCTCCCCGATCCAGGTCCACCAGGTGCAGCTTCGAATCACATCCCACGAGGAAAGCCCGATTTTCGACAACCGTCGGAGCACAACGAATTTGATCTTCGATTGCATGTTTCCAGACCAGCTTGCCTGATGCGGCATCCAGGCAATAGAGCGTCGCATCTTGTGAACCGACGAGAACATTTCCCTGGTAGAAATTGGCGCTCGAATTGATTTCGGCCCCTGCCAAAAAACTCCATATCAGTTCGCCACTGAGTGCATCAAGACAATAGAAACGACCATCCATGTCGCCAATGTAAACCTGACCACCTTGCACCGCGGCTGAAGCAGTGAAACCTACCTGATCCTCCGTTTTAAATTTCCAGAGGTTCTGGCCGTCAGACAACTGAAATGCGTAGAAAGTGCCGTCCAGATCTCCCACATAAACGATACCGTCCACAATGGCAGCCGTCGATTCAAAAGCCCCCCCTTCGACTGTAAACGTCCAAAGCAACTCCGGTGATTCGGGGACGCTGCCCTGTGATACACCTGACGAGTTCGTATCGCCCCGGAACAGAGGCCAATCACTGCGCACCACAATCGCTGAGTTCGTACCCGCCTCTTCGGGAACAGTCGTATTTTTTCCTACGTCAATCTCCGAAGACGGATTGCATCCGGCAACCACCAGCATCATCAACAGCAGCGACGGAAAGCTAGAGTTTGAAAAGAGCATCGGTCAACGTTCCCCACTGGCGACTTTTTCTACATAGCCCGGCGATAGAGTTCAAGAAGCGATACGTGATCAACCGTACGAGGGTTGAATTGAGCAGTCCACTGTTCGGCCGCACTTGAAGCCAGATCTGACAAGATTTTCTCATTGACTCCGCAGTCACCCAGACGAGTTTCCAGGCCAGCCTTGCGCATCAAGTCGTCCACGAAACGGGCGAGACCTTCAGCACCCTCTCGCGAGTCTGGTGTCGACCGGTTACACCCCTCTCCGGCGAGCAGTTCGCGATACAGGTCGTTGTGCTCCACTCCGTTAAAGCGTATCACATGAGGTAGCATAAGCCCCACGGCCCTTCCATGCGTCAGGCCAAACTTGGCGGTCAGGGGATTGGACAAGGCGTGAGCCGCTCCCAACATCGAGTTCTCTATCGCCAGACCGGCGAAACAGGCGCCCAACAGCATCCCCGCTCGCGCCTCGACATCTTGAGGGTCTTCCAGAACACGCACTAGACTCTGACTGGTCAACTGCCATGCTTCGCGGCTGAAGACCAGCGAAATCGGATTGCGACGCTTCGAAACGTACGATTCCAAAGCATGAGCCATCGCATCGATGCCCGTCGTCGCGCTCACTAGGGCCGGCTGAGTAAGTGTCAACTCCGGATCAAGCATCGCAACGCGGAAAGCAGCCTTTTTGTCACCACAAGCCATCTTGGCATGCGTCCGGCCATCGGAAATCAGGGCGTAGGACTGCGTCTCACTGCCTGTGCCAGCCGTTGTGGGGACAGCAATCATCGGCAGCATTTCTTGAGTGGCCTTGCCCTCGCCCCAATAGTCTTGCATCCGGCCGCCATTGCTACAGAGAAAATTGATACCCTTGGCGCAATCCATCGAACTACCACCACCCAGGCCGACGATCAAATCCGGTTGAAATTGCTTCGCCAGTTGAGTCCCGGCCTCAACGTCCGCCGTCGTCGGATTTTCGTGCACGTCTGAGAAGATTGCGACTTCACATCCTGCCTCCTTCAGGACCTCCTGACCGCGCTGCGTATGACCTGCGGCAATGATTCCAGGGTCGCTGGAGATGAGGACTCGCTGGCAACCGAGTTGTCGCACCTGGTCACCCAACTCGGCTACGCATCCTGGACCAAACACAATGCGCGTTCGAGACTCGTATTGAAAGGGAGCCAAGGAACGAATGGGACATACAGAAGTTGCACCTGAACGGCTCATACTCTCGTCGCTTCTTTCAGTGAATCCATTCGGTCCTCCGTGACCTGATAGGCACGGGACCGGAAAAGAAAATCAATAATGTTACCTTCATGCGGTTGAAGCCAATTGAGTTTACTCGTAGGAATCGGACCGATGTTCAGGCGGTCAATATGCGTGGCATTCGTCAGGTCTTCGATAAACTGTTCGTTGTCCGTGATACCGCTGCAAACCAGAGTCGGGCCAATCTCTCCCAGCATCTGGTCCTGCGGACATTCGACCACCGTAGAAAACGGAAACATGTATTCTTTCTTGGCAGTCTCGACTTCCGGTGACGAGCAGTGGATAACCATCGGACGGAGATACGCACACCGCTCCTGCTCGACCAATCGAGGTCCATAGGAGGATGTCATGTCGGTCGCCCCTGACTGGTTCAGGTCAGCTTCAATCATACCCCAAATCGCCTGTGCCATGCCGGAAACGGTAAAGGCGGCTAACCCGGCTTCCGGGTCCGTGGGGGGTTTGGCCTCGATGGGGCCTAGACGTTCGGCAATCGCTTGCGCAATTTCACGCGTGTGTCGCGACGCCCAGATGCCAGAGCAATTGATACACCCGCGACCGCTGTTAATGTAAATACTTTCGACCATGAGGTCGAGATACTGCTCCCACTGGTCCACGACGTCGTCTCCCAGCAGAATTTTGGAGAATCCCGGACCATGAGCTTGAACCCGGGGGTTACCCCGGTACTGTTCAACCGTAGGCGTACCACCGAAGATCATCGCCCGCTGCGAAGCCGCCAGCACAGCGGCACCCGCTTCCGGCCCACCGGGGTACAATGAAAAAACTTCGGGTGGAATTCCAGCCTCCACAAATGCTGCCATCATTCGATAAGGTGTCCACGGTTCTTGTGGACCGGGCTTGAGCACCAGGCCAAACTGTAGTGGGATCACTGGCAGCCAGAGGGTGTGAACGCCCGGAGAATTTGACGGCAAGACCGCACTTAACGCAGACGCCTGCGATTGGTAGCTCAGCACCACGCCCCGACTTTCCATGCCCCAGCCACGTGTCAGGATTTCGAGATTCAAGCCACGCGTCAGGCAATCGAGAATCTGTTCCATGTTTTTAAGGACGAACGAGTTCTTTGCCATGTTGGCCTTACACATGTGTTCCGGAAGGCCGGTAGTGGCGGATTGCTGATGAGCAAACTCGTCCGGAGTCTGGTGGCCGTCACCAATGGTTAGAGTGCCCTTTTCGTAGTGATCGGCAGCCTGCTTCAACCGCTCAATGATCTCCCGACACGGTATCTGGCGGAGGATATCACGCGCCTTGCCAGCTTGGCGCATATCACGGGCAATGATACCACCGTTGGCCTGACTGACTTTGGCGATCGGCTCGCCAGTGGCAAAGTGCAGCACTTCGTCAACTTCTAGTGACTCGTAGGGTTTCCCCCAACGAACTGCAGGAATATTAAGCACAGGTGTCTCCTGCTAAATGGAATTAGAAAAGTTCCGAGGAAATGGCATCAATAAACTCCCACGGTCGTTTGAGCAGCAAGACGGCTGAAAGGGCGGACTCCGCTAATGCCGTCCCAAGGAAATTTTTCGAACGGCTTTTCCCGTTCGCCCTCGTCTCGCTCGAGAAAACCGGGCACAAAAAACTCGCGTGTCAGCGTTGTCAGTTTGGCTCGACCCGTTTCGCCATAACCCACCACCGTCTGCGGATCATCCGGATCGACAAGTTCGACCACCGCCCGCGGTTGAGGAGCATAGTAAGTTATCTTGTAATTCTCGTCGGCAGTAACCGGTTTGCTACATGCCAGCCCCATCAACGTGTTCCCATAAGTGGGAGTCATATAAATCCCGCTCTCTTCCGGTGGTCCTCCGAAAAATTCCTCAATGCAAAACCGAGTCCATTGCGGAGTGAATTCGGTACCCCCGGAGAAGATTCCGGTGATGCCAGTTTCTGGAAATGTCTTACCCTGCTCTTCCAAGGCGTTACAAAGCGACTCCAATAGCTTCGGAGTTGCAAACATGCACTTGATATCATGGCCGGCAGAAAAAACCGTCAACGCCTGATCGATACAATGCTGCTTATATGCTTCCAGATGGTCCATCCATCCTTTTTTGATCAATTTGACGACCCAGCGCGGATCGAGATCAACACAAAAGCAGGTGCCCCCCCGATACTGACAGAGATGTTCCACTGCCAGTCGCAGACGTCGCGGTCCCGACGGGCCGAGCATCAACCAGTTCGCCCCCAAGGGGAAATACTGCTCGGGCAACGTGTCACTGAACATTTCATAGTCCGTGCGAAAATCATCGATGACCATGCGACTTTTTGGAATACCCGTCGTACCTCCCGTCTCAAAAACATAGACCGGCTTGCCGGCGAGACCTTGGGGAACCCAGCGAGTCATCGGACCACCTCGCAAACATTCGTCCTCAAAAAGCGGAAACTTTTTAAGGTCGTCGAAGACGCGAATCTCCGTGAGGGGGTCAAATTTCAGCTCTGATTTTTTTTCCAGCCAAAATGGACATCCAGTCGACTCGTGAAAATGCCACTGCACGATCTCATGGGTGTGGGCATCCAAAGTCTCACGAGCTTTTGTTTCCAGGACATTTAGATCTGTTTGGGTCATCGGTTCAGCGCAATTCATGGTGGTCCCGTGGGCTGAAAACCGTTACTCCATCCGCGACGAGTCACTCAACTCGATGTCGGAAAACAGCGGCTACTACCCGTTGCAAAAGATGAACTCTGTCGACTGATCATTGCGGAGGCGCTTGAGAACCTCCCAACATCGTCTGCAATCGAAAATACCCCAGTTCCCGGGTCGTGACAACGGCCAGCAGGGAATGAAAACAGAAGATGACCTGCCAAATGACCAAACTTGTTCAGAATAATTCACCAAACGGGTCGCTTCGGTTCGGCCGTCATCCATCCGCTTTACTGGTCGGGTACCCGAGAACCGATTGGTGAAGCGATACCGTTCTCGGAAGCGGCAACGAGATCGGAGCCCACAGGCTGTTTAACCCCCGCCAGCGTGTCAGCAGCCTGGTCGAGTGGCTTACCAATGCAATAGAGATGCATCGCCGTACGAATGTAGATGGTGTTTTCGATTAAGGCTGGTGTGGCGAGACACCGTTCTCCCATGGAATTTGTGGCCAACAGGTGAAACTGATCTGCTGCCTCAAATACATAAATGTTCCCCTGCTCGCTGGTCGCATAGACTCGTCCACTCCCGACAACCAGACTGGCCGAAAAATCTCCACGCAGGCGGGTCTGCCAGATCTGTTTTCCAGTGATCACTTGATAACACGAAGCAATACCTCGCTCGGAAACCAGGAACAATCGTTTGCCTTCGATCACTCCGGTCGAAACATCAGAGCCTCCACTCGGGTAACGCCACGCAACATGCGACTCCGTCACATTTCCCTGTCCTCCGGTCCGAATCGAAAAAATCGGCCCGTTGGCACCACTGGTACTAACCACGAACCCTTCCCCCGTGATGGCTGTAGGACAAGGGATATCGGTCGTGCCCTGGGCGTACCAGAAAATCTTTCCATCGCGCGGATCATAAGCCGTAACCGTCCCTATCGAACCGGCGCGACTCCCCGAACCGTTCACGATCAGTTCATGACGCTTCCGTAGGCCTATGCCAGCCTGCACAACCACGGGCGTCGTCCAGCAACCGGTACTCGACCGAATGGTGCGCCATAGTTCTGTTCCCGAATCCTTGTCCCAAGCCGCCAGGAAGGAACCATTCTCTCCATCACAAAGTTGAATGACGGCGTTGCCAAACAGGATGGGACTCGATGCGGCCCCCCACTTCTGTTCAAACTGGCTCAAGCCAACATGCCATCGCACCTCGCCATTCCAGTCCAGACAGTAGAGACCACACGCTCCAAACGAACAGTAGATGCCGTTTTCATCCAAAGCTGCCGTAGTTGAGGCGTATCCGTTTTTCGCATGGGTGCGTCCCAGAGGAAGGTCAAGATGTTTGGTCCATAAGAGGGTGCCATCCGTTCGAGAAAAACAGAGCACAGCCAAGCAGGATGAGTTGTTCTCTTTCACTACGGAAGTCAATACAATCCGGTCGCCCAACACAACCGGAGAAGAATTTCCACGTCCTCTGACAGCCACCTTCCAACGAAAAGCCGAGTTTCTGTCCCAGGATAAAGGCAAATCTCCTGCAACAGAAACGGCACCAGCCTGACCTCCGCGCCATTGCGCCCAGTCGGTGTCGCGCTCAACTCGATCTGTGCTGATCGACGCGGTCGGAAGCATGACCACCGGCCCCGAACCGGTATTGGCACGATCGCAACCCGCTGGTAGCAACCCCAGCAAGGCAACACCAAGTGCCACCGCCCAAAACTCGAGCGTACATCGCATGTCAACGAGTACCATCACGGTCGTAGCATTTGAAATCTACGCCAATCTTGGTGGGGAATGATTTTCTACAGGTAGGACTGGTCTAAAATCGGGTAGGCAATTCACCACCGTTGAAGTGGGAATCGTGGAGGTGTGAAATTGGCGGCACGGTCGCCAGCATTCAATTTTCCGTCCTGGTGGAAGAATTCGATGCGTTGCCGAGTTGGGAGAGAACTTGAAGCATCCCGTTCAAGTGCGCAAAACGCGGACCATAACGGTCCACCAACTCGTTTAACATGAAATTACTCTCTGCGAGTTCATCCGCTGATTCGTTTACTTCGTCCGTCAAACTACGTAGATATTCCGTTTGAGCGTGGCTCAGCCACTCGGCGGCGCGGCGGCACCCACGCGACAGATCAGGATTCGCTTCCTTCCACTGTCCCAGTTCCAACGCGCGCTGTCTTTGCCCAGTACCCATTTGTGAAACGAGTTCTTCCAACAATTGGTTTTGACGGTCCTGAGCGGAAAGCAGTTCCTGCAGAACATCTAAAACACTGCCGACGGATTCTCGTCCCTGGTCGGAGTTGTTAGCCGAGGCGTTAGCAGAAACATCGTATTGGGTAAAAAGCGGCGGGACATGCTGAGGATCATTGGCCATGTGGATCTAACTCCTGCTAAAGGTGAGTCCCTAGTATAAACATAGCCGCTGAAGGTTGTCGAGATACCAAGTGATAATTATTCCAGCTCTTCAAAAAAACCTTGACAGGCCAAAACGTTTATTTCCGAAATCCGTCGGGCGGGGAGGAACGATCAATTTGTCCGAAAACTTTTAGCGGAGGGGACTTGGAAAGAGCTAGCGGACGGGGGCAACAAAAGGCCTACTAAAGTCACCCGTTTGTTTCACCCGATTCCAACGGTGGGAATCGACTTCTTCCTGGTTTCCACCCAGCTTTTTTTTCTCCCACATCGCGACTTCACACCTCTCTGGCTTCCATGTCCGCTAGCACCCGTAAATCCAAAAATGCCATCGGATTTCTAACAATCGTAGAATCTTCTGAACACGGAATCTCTGGGGGATATTTGGCACTGAACTCCACCGGACACCCCATCGAATTTTATTGTACTGCTCCGGTTCGGCCGAGTCGCACCCAGGAAATCCTGTATGGCGCCACTTTAAAACCATATCTTTACGGAGAAATCCTGGGACAAACCCTGTTGTCACAAACCCAGACAGAACCTTTGTTCGTTTGCACCAACGTGGTTGAAGTAGCCACAGCCAGACAGTTTGTTCCGTATCCGATGGTAGTGCTACTTTCCAGAAATAATGTCGAAAGTCCACAATCTTTGCGGGTTGACCAACCAACTCCGGATCAGCCTGTGCCTGCTCCTTTAGGAATGGTTCCGGTGCAGCTGATGAATCAGTCCGCGGCGGTTTTGGCAGACCACCCCGGCGACCGCCAGCTGATGAACGATCATTGCACCGATCTTCATGAAAACTTTGATTTTCATGAACCATTTGAGCGTATCCGCGACGCTGTGGAAGAAACTCAAAATGATTAAATATTTTTTTTCTTTTCAGAGTTGAGCCGTGAACACAGCTCCTTCATGCCGGACCGTTGACCTCGACCTGCACTGCCGTGTTTCAACGGACAACTCTCGAGTAGCCTTGGTACAAAAACCATTGACTCACCTGATTCCCACGAATTGGGAATTCCATCCTGTTGAAATTGCGTCGTTACATTTTGACGGCCTGTCGGTCACAACTTACGGCTTCACTTTTCCTGATCCTGCTTTGAATTCAGATTTGACGTCGGACTCCCCGCCACCCGGGTGCGTTGCGACTCCTCCTGCAACGGCAAAGAACACCTCCCTCGCCTTTCGTGCTGGAGACCGGTCAACGAAGATTCGGCCTCCGCACAACATCATCAAATTAGAAGACCGGCTGTACTATCTGCTACAGCCGCCCCTGGAAACGC
This sequence comes from Planctomycetaceae bacterium, assembly GCA_002726515.1. Classification (GTDB taxonomy): domain Bacteria; phylum Planctomycetota; class Planctomycetia; order Pirellulales; family Pirellulaceae. The sequence goes on from PBTE01000057.1 coordinate 15,251, forward strand.
TCCTAGCCAACCGTTCACTGGAATTTCCTTGTACACCCTTTGCTTATCAACTGGAAGGTATTGGTTTTCTTTATCCGCGTCACGCGGCCATGCTGGCTGATGAAATGGGATTGGGAAAGACAATGCAAGCTATCACCACGATCCGACTGCTGGCGACCGCGGGTGAAGTACGCCAGGTGCTGATCATTTGTCCCAAACCGTTGGTGACAAATTGGCAGCGGGAATTCACCCGATGGTCTCCGGAAATCCCGCTAACCATTATCGAAGGCAACCTCAAACGACGGGAATGGCTGTGGAACACGGCCGACACATTGGTAAAACTGGTCAATTACGAAATCGTCATGCGGGACAAACTGCTGCTTAAGAAAATGGAAAGTTCTTTCGACCTGGTGGTTTTAGACGAGGCCCAGCGCATCAAAACTCAGTCCAGTGCCACAAGTCGTGCTATCCGATCAATCAAACGGTGCCGCAGTTGGGCATTGACCGGCACACCCATTGAAAATAGTTCCGAAGACCTATGTTCGATCTTCGATTTTCTTTCACCTGGAACACTCCGCAGGGACTGGAAACCCGGGCGTCTACGACAAGCGACGGAGGACTACCTGTTACGCCGCACGAAACGTAAAGTTCTCAAAGAACTCCCGCCTATTCTCTATCGAGATGCGCAGCTTTCGCTGACCAGTGAACAAATGAAAACCTATCGGATGGCTGAAGACGACGGCGTGGTTCGTTTGGCTGAGCTGGGTGGAGAAGTCACCGTACAACATGTGTTCGAGCTCATCTTGCGTTTGAAACAAATCTGCAACTTCGACCCGAGCACAGACCGGAGCAGCAAATTTGAACGACTCTCGGTCGACCTGGAAGAGTTGGTCGCCAGTGGTGAAAAAGCAATCGTGTTCAGCCAGTGGGTAAAATCCTTGGACAATCTTAAACGGCGTCTATCCAGCTATTGTCCATTGGAATACCACGGCAGGATTCCCACTCAAAGACGGGATGATGTCATTCAGAAATTCCGCGATGACCCTCGACACCAGGTGCTATTGATGAGCTACGGAGCGGGCAGTGTAGGACTCAATCTGCAGTTCGCGAGTTACGTGTTTCTCTTCGATCGTTGGTGGAATCCGGCCGTGGAAGATCAAGCCATCAGTCGAGCTCATCGTATTGGAGCGAAAGGGCCGGTAACAGTAACTCGTTTTCTGACTCAAGGAACGGTTGAAGAACGAATTGACGAAGTGCTGCGGCAAAAGCGAGAAATTTTCGACTTGATCCTCTCCGACAGTGAAACTCCTAGAAATGCCGGGCTTTCCCAGCAGGAAATCTTTGGACTCTTTGATCTGCGGGTACCAACAACGTCCACCCGTTGTGCCGCATGATGGACGACATGACAAAGAGAACGCCGGTCTGGCCACAAGCAGGTCCGCTACGAACAGCAAGGGTACATCCTGCCAAATTCTGAAATTTGCCAGCTTCATTTCTCCTTTTCTTCGTAACCAGTCGTCTGACTCCCTCCATGGATGCCCCGGGAGTTCTTCGTCAACGGTGTGCGCACTGGTCCGGACCTTCTATCATGACCGGTATGGAAACTTCAACTTGTGAGTTCGACGTGCTGGTCATTGGTGCCGGTCATGCTGGTACAGAGGCTGCGCTTGCCGCGGCACGTCTGGGTGCCAAAACCGGACTCCTGACTACCAATTTAGATACTGTCGGACAAATGAGTTGTAACCCGGCCATTGGAGGTGTAGCCAAAGGTCAAATCGCTCGCGAAGTCGACGCACTGGGCGGTGCCATGGGCCGGGCGATCGATGCAACTGGAATCCAGTTCCGCCTGTTAAATCGCCGCAAGGGCCCGGCCATGCACAGCCCTCGCGCCCAGGCAGACAAGCGGGCTTATCAGCAAGAGATTAAACAGATTGTCGAGAGCCAGGCAAACTTATCCCTGCGCCAGGAAGTGGTCCAGGATCTTCTTGTTCAGAGTACCGCAAACGAATCCCGGATTGCTGGAGTTCGGGTTCAAGGCGACGTGGTGTATCAAGCCCCTTGCGTCATTTTAACGACGGGCACCTTCCTTTCCGCCCTCATGCACACTGGTAATTCAAAAACCGCTGGCGGCCGAGCGGGCGAAGGGACCACTTCGGGAATCAGCGGAGCTCTTCGCCGCCTGGGCTTTGAAATCGAACGCTTCAAGACGGGGACCCCGCCGAGGATCAATGGCAGAACGATCGACTTTGACCGAACTGAAATCCAACCAGGAGACGATCAACCTCAACCTTTTTCATTCATGACAAAGCGTCTTGATGTCGATCAACTCCCCTGTTGGATCACCCACACCAATCCGGAGGTGCATGAACTGATTCGTGCCAATTTGCGGCGCGCTCCGATGTACAGCGGTCAAATTCAAACAAGTGGACCGCGTTATTGCCCTTCGATCGAAGACAAAGTCGTGCGTTTCGCTGACAAGTCTCAGCACCAACTTTTCCTGGAACCGGAAGGGCGGCATACACTGGAATTTTACGTCAATGGTGTTTCCACAAGTTTGCCCCGAGATGTTCAGGATGCCATGTTTCGAAAAATTTCCGGACTGGAAAACGCGCAAATCATGCGCTACGGCTATGCCGTGGAGTACGATTTTTGTTCGCCTCAACAACTTTGGCCTTCACTGGAGACCAAGGCCGTTTCCGGGCTCTACTTTGCCGGACAGATCAATGGAACCACCGGGTACGAAGAGGCTGCAGCGCAAGGACTGATGGCAGGCATCAATGCGGCCCTCCAATTGCAGGGCAAGGAACCACTCGTGCTCAACCGGCAACAAGCCTACATCGGTGTACTCATCGACGATCTGGTGACACGAGGCGTAGATGAGCCTTATCGCATGTTCACCAGTCGCGCTGAGTACCGGCTTTCTTTGCGTCAAGACAACGCCGACAGAAGGCTCACACCGGTCGGACACCAACTTGGCCTGATCGAACCGGCACGTTGGCAGCTTTTGGAAAAGAAAGAAGAACAAATCGCCCTCGCCCTGCAACTTTTGAGAAACCATCGATATGAAGGGGTGAGCCTGGAAAAGTATCTCCGCCGCCCGGAGGTCAACTGGCCTGATTTACAAGCGGTCTGTCCTCCGCTCGACGACATTGGCCCACTGGAGTCAGAACAGGTTGTCTACGATATCAAATATGAAGGTTACATTTCGCGTCAACATGTTGAGATAGAACGCCAGAAGCGACTCGCCGAACAACAAATCCCGACGGGATTTAATTTTTCCACCCTGCAAAATCTACGGGCCGAGGCCCGCGAAAAATTTTCTCGCGTCCGCCCTTTGAGCCTTGCCCAGGCCAGTCGCATTAGTGGAATTACTCCTGCCGACGTGGCTGTGCTGATGTTTTACCTGCAGAACCCGGCAAAGCGGGCTTGAACTGACGGCCTCATCCAAGAGAACAGGGCAATCAACAAGTTGGCCAGCAACGAAACCACACAGACTGGGAGCGATTGCTTCGTCCAACCGTGAAAGCCAACCAATTCGGGCCGACCCAATGTGGTGTTTCGTTCTCTCCCCCGGGAGTAGGTGCACTTGTCCGTCGGTCTGCGGGCAGAACAACAAAAAACCGAGCTGGCGTGGGAAGCATTCAACACAAGACCCAGCGAAAAATCGCTGAACTCGCACCGTAACAGCTCTTCCCAGTCCACCCAGCCTGCAATCGCGCGCACCGGGCGCCGCGAAACAGGTCCTGACGGAAGGGCGCGGTAGCTTGACAGCTGCCGACAGGCTCACTGGACGTCCGGCCCAACGAGAAAAGCTGACTGGTTCTCAGATTTTTCCGAATGACTGTACAAACGCTATTGCATGTGTACACACGTATATTATGATGATCGAGGGGTTACTCAGAGTTTCGCTGGTTGCAAAAACAATTTCGGAAGGATCGAAAAAGGCATGTCTATCTACAGCCAACTCACCAAGCGACAAAAGGAAGTTTACATTTTTATCCGGGACAAAATTCAGAACCGCGGCTATGGTCCCACCGTGCGTGAGATTGGTGAGAAATTCAAGATAAGTTCTCCTAACGGTGTCATGTGCCACTTGAAAGCACTGGAAAAAAAAGGCCTGATTACCCGTGAACCCAACATGTCTCGGGCCATCCAATTGGCAGTTGAACCGGCTCAAGACAAAGGTCTTCACCTGGTGGGGCAAGTTGCAGCCGGCGTGATGCATGAAGCGATCGAACAAAATGAACGGGTTGATTTCGGGGAGATGTTTTCCAAGAAAAACATGTTTGTACTCCGCGTTAACGGCGACTCGATGATCGAGGCACACATTGACGATGGAGATTACGTCATCATCAAACGCCAGCGGACAGCTAACTCCGGGGAAATGGTCGTCGCGGAAACGGACAATGGGGAAGCGACCCTGAAATACTGGCATCCGGAAAAGAACAGGGTCCGACTCCAGCCGGCCAACCGTTCGATGTCTCCCATCTACTCACGAAACGCACGCGTCACCGGTGTGGTCGTGGGCGTTGTCCGCAAAGTGTGAGCAGTTCAATTCGCCTCGCTCAATGCCTCGCGGACATTGTTCAGCTGGGAGCGAACTTTGGGACTCGGTTTCAATCGCATGCTTTCTGCCAAATGATGTTCTGCCTGGGTGAACTTCTTTTGTTCAGCGTACAGACTGCCAAGTTTAACATGTGCGTTGGTAAAGTCGGGATTGATACGTAATGCCTGCTTGTAGTGTTCTTCCGCTTGCGGAATTTGGTTTCGCCCTTCATGCGTGATGGCTAAGTTGTGGTGTGCCTGAGAATGCTGCGGTTTCAATCGAAGAACTCCTTCAAATGCCCGGGCCGCCTGATCCCAGTTTTGACTCTTGACGAGTACAACACCTAAATTAAACCGGGCCTCGACCGATTCTGGATTCAATTCCAGCGCGTCCCTGTAGGCGGAAATGGCTTTATCCCTTTTGTCTTGCATAAGAAAAACATGCCCCAGTTTCATGTGTGCCAGCGCCCAGTTAGGCCTGAGCGAGGCCGCCCGGTGGCAACTGGTTAGGGCTTTCTCGGCTTGTTGACGGTCGATCAGCATGCCACAAAATACTATTTGGGCATCAGCGTTGTACGGAAAGGCCTCGGCAACTTTCGCGGCAACTTTCGCTGATCGATCAACATTGTCAGCCTCGGGGGCGTTGTGTTCGAGTACACCTAAAATCGCGGCAGGCACGAAAAGCAGCAGCCAAAGTGACGAGTGACGTAATGCTGGCGAGAGAACTTGTCGAGTTTCCGGTACTTCCTGCGAATGAAGCTCTCCTTCAGATTCACTGACCCCCAGTGATCGTCGCATTGAGGTCTCACGAACTTTCCAGATGAAACCGTCCAGGTAGTAATGGTAGGTGGCAGAGGTGGCAATCAACACGGCAAAGACCTGCATCAGAAAGCCATCGCTATCGCTCAATTGTTTTCCGATCGCCATGGAACCGAAAGCCAAACACACGGCAATGTACAACACGACCAGTAAGAGCCGGGGTCGAAATAGAAACTGGATAAAACTACCCGCATCCGAACCGTTTTCTGCGCGTTTGCGATTGACGAACCAAACGATCGCCAGGTACTGGATGTCATGACATGCCTCGAAGAGGATATATCCCAATAACGGTGTTTCCACGACGGCCATGGCGTACCCGAGATACGGTAATGTAATGGAAAAGAAGATGATCTTGAGCGGATTAATGGATTGGCCTTGTCGCAACAAGCGAATGAGGTGAATGACGTAGGCTGCAGAGACGGCCAAAGCCATCGCCAACCAAATGTGGCGAGCGTAATGAAACAGCTGCGCAGGCAAGAAAGGACCACCACTTGTGTAATAACTGCTCAAATAACTGGTGCTGCTGTAGGAGAAGATTGAAAACCAGTAGAACCACAGGATGCACATGGCATGGTCAAAGCGAGCGGTTGTTTTTGAAAACGACTTGGCCTTGGCATCATAGATGCGACCAAATCCGTACACCTGCATCATCCAATGCCAGCTTCCCCACAAAAGCATCAGGAACATAAACGCATGCAAGTTGAGGTAAGTAAACGTCGCACACAAAGACATCAACAGGATCGGCGCCACAATCAACCGCAGGCGGTACCGCCGAAACAAAGCAGGATCCCCGTAAGCGCGTAGCATGCCTGGCAGGTAATGTCCCGCCGACAACACAAGCCCGAACCCGATCAATAACCCCTGACCCTGGTAGTGCCCGGTCGCTGCAAAGACGAGCATCACAACAAACGGCGTCAACAGAATCAATATCCCATCCTTGAGAGGGCTGAAGATCCAATAGTTCGCCGGAATGAAACTTCGCCTATCACCCTGCATCACAGGATTGGGTAGCCTAGCGGTGCTCACACTAATTGGTCCTGAAATCGAGCCGCCCGAATAATGTTAGCTCGTAAGGCAGCCAGGGATTTGATGGAAACGTGGCCAGCCAACGCCGAAACGTGCAGAGATTCGTGACCACCGAACCGGATGAATGACAACACGAGGGGCCTTTCTATACTATTGTGACACAAACAATCATGAACACAAGTCTAGGCCGGAAAACACTTTCGTTACCCCGGGCGATCATAAGATTTTTCCGAAACCAGGTAATACCGAGTCGGGAAATCTTTCTGAAAACAAAGAAAGCATCGCTAGAAAACTGGTCGAGAAGATGGCACCAGCTACGCGGATTTTTCCAATGAATTGGATTGGCTCAATTTGTTGTACAAAGTCTTCAAGCTGACGCCCAGCTCCTCGGCTGCCTTGGGTTTATTTCCTTGATGTCGTTCCAATGCTTCGTGAACCGCCTGCATCTCGATTTCGCGAAGCGTCAAAGGACCGATACGTTTTAACACTTTCAGACCCTTACCATGACCGGAAAACCGCTCGGGTAAATGCTCGATTTTAATCGGCAACTGGTCACACAAAATGGTGGCGTGTTCAATCACATTGGCCAGTTCGCGCACGTTGCCGGGCCAATCGTGCGATTGTAATGCTCTGATTGCCTTGTCGCTGAACAACATGTCATCCGGCCGGGTTCTTGGATGGAAACGCATGAGCAGGTGACGAGCTAAACTGGGTATGTCCTGAATTCGATCGCGCAGTGCGGGCAGCGCAATCTCAAACGTATTAATACGAAACATCAGGTCCTCACGAAACTCTTGGGCAATAACCATACTGTCGAGATCCCGGTGAGTAGCACACACCACCCGCACATTTACCTGGTAGAATTCATTGTCACCCACTCGGCGAATCTCGCCACTCTCCAGTGCACGTAATAGCTTGGCTTGGATTGCTTTCGGTAATTCGCCGATTTCGTCCAGGAACAATGTTCCGCCGTCGGCCACTTCGAACAATCCCAGCCGATGTTCTTCGGCGCCGGTAAACGCACCTTTACGGTGTCCGAACAGTTCGCTCTCAATCAGGTTTTCAGGCAAAGCACCACAATTAATGGCCACAAAAGGTTTTTCGGCACGCAAACTTTGATCGTGAACCGCCCGCGCGACAAGCTCTTTACCCGTTCCCGTTTCGCCACAAATCAACACCGCCGAATTCGTGGGAGCGACCTTGGCTGCGCGTTCACAAACCCGTTGCATCTGTTCGCTGTTACCCACAAGTTGGCATTCGCCTTCGATGCGTTTCAATTGCCGCTTCAGCGCGCGATATTTATTCGTCAATTCGCGACGTTCTGCGATACGGTTCAAGAGCGTTTGAAGTTCGACCAACTTGCATGGTTTCGTCAAATAATCGCAGGCACCGTGACGGATCGCGGAGACGGCAGTCTCGAGTGAAGATTTTCCGGTAAGAACAACAGCTTCTGTATCCGGTGAGAGCTCTTTAGCCCGGGCGATGACTTGAATGCCACTCATGCCGGGCATGTCAAGGTCCACCATCACGCAGTCATAGGTATTGCGTTCCAACGCTGCAGCAGCCGTGGTACCGTCGGGACAGACCGTAACCTCGTGCCCCATCCGGGGCAGTTCGACGCCCATGAAGGTCTGAAGTGATGGCTCGTCATCCGCAAACAGGATTTTCAATCGACTAGGCGGTTTGGTATTGATGCTTGAGATCCTCCTTCATCTTGTCTGGCCTGCGAGGCAAACGGACACAAAACTGAGATCCTTTTTGTGGTCCATCGCTCGCTGGTTCAATGTGACCCTGATGTTCGTTCACAATCCGAAAACTAATAGAAAGCCCCAGGCCTGTACCCTTCCCATCGCGACGTTTCGTAAAAAACGGGTCGAACAAATGCTGCAATACTTCGTCGCTCATCCCGCAACCGTCATCCGTTACAATCAGCAAAGCATGTTCTTCGGTCTGCGTGACCTGAACTTCCACCTTGCCTTCACTTTCAATGCTTTCCAGTCCGTTCGTAATAAGATTCAAGACCACTTGTTTGAATTCCTGAGCGTTCACCGGAGCAATCACCGGCTCCTCTGCCTGAAACTCGATGGTCTTCTGTTTGTATTTCCCTACGTGACCTACCATGTCGATCACGCCTCGCACAAGTTCCCGCAGATCCGTATCGTGTTTTTGTGAATCACTTTTCCGCGAAAAGTCCAATAATTTTTCCGTAATCTCTTTACAACGAAACGCTTCGTCTTGAATCATACGCAAATAATTACGTGTGACGGAAATTTCCTGGTTATGCTCTGCATCAGGCTTTCCATCATCCTGCTGCATGATGTCGTGCAGCCTCATTTCCAACGCTTCCGCGCAGAGAGCAATGGAAGCCAGCGGGTTGTTGATTTCGTGGGCCACTCCTGCCGCTAGAAAGCCAACACTTGCCAATTGCTCGCTCCGCAACACCTGTTTGGTGCGTAGTTGAACTTCCCGGTCAAGGCCTGTACGTATTTTCTGGAAATTCTCCGTCATGTCGTTCAACGCCGCGGACAACTTCGACATTTCGTCATGCGTATCCAGCACAATCCGATAGTCGAAATTTCCCTGGGCAATATGTTCAGACCCGTCAATCAGGATCTGCAGAGGTCTGAAAATCCAAGCATAGAAGAGACAGACAAACACACACAACAGCACAACCGCGGCAATAAGTGACGCCCAGGTCAGTACCATCCAGGTGTGGTATCGGCTACGGACATCCTGTGCAAAAGTCATCATGCGATGATGCAGAAAACCCGGCAACTCGACTCCCAACTCACTGAGTCGATCCGATTCGGCGTTTAAGTCATCAACAATGACAGTTTCCAGCATGAAATCCTGCTGTTTATGGAGAGTTTCAATACGGCGTAGGGAACGTTCCATTTCCCTAACGGTTGCCCACTCATCCCGGTTATCCGCGATGCTTTGATCCATCTCTGCATTGATTTTTAATTGTGCACGATAATTGTCCAATGCTTCCTGAACCGCCACAAATTTCAGACGGAAGTCGTCGTAAAGAAACGGGTTAGATTCTCGCCCGTTCAGTTGCTCCACCAAGGCATTCGTTTCCAGCAAGTACTCGTTGGCCTGACGAATTCGGCTAGTCGTCACACGAAGGTCGTTGATGCGCTGCGCCAGGAATGATGCCAAAGGCAACTCTCGCACGCGATGCCGCACACTGCGTGCCAGTCCACGGTAGGCGTAGACTCCGTGGAAGGCTTTGAAGGCCATGGTTCCAACGATGACCAACAACAACATGAAGCCCACCAGCAATTTCTTCTTGATAGGCCAATGGGACAGCATCGAAGATCTCCTGAAACGGTCACAAGAACTTGATCCCAAGTGCCAACGCTAGAGTCGAGAGGAGACAGACTGGGAAAAGAGGCAAAAGTGTAACAGCCCGTTCGAAATGAAGGCAAGGTGGAATTAAAGTCTCCACCGCTGTTTGACTCTGTAACGATTTGCCCCCGCTAGCAGTCCACGACACCAACCCGCTCGGTTAATGTCGGAGTGTCCGCTGCATCAAAGCGAGTCCGATGATACACAGGATGACGTTTCCCAGCCAAACCGAATAGGGCGGTAGCGCGCCACACTTGGCTCGTCCTACGGCCAATGCCAGAAGCGGGTAGTAGAGGACTAGTATGGGCAGGAAACAAACACCAAAAGTTGTCATCAAATCCGAGTTTCTCATGCGGATGGCCAAGGGCGCACCGACCAAGACAAAAAACAAGCAGCTGAATCCGTTCGCCCAGCGACGATAGGGCTCAGTCCGCAGGCGGTGAAGTCTGTGAACATGGTGCTCGATTGTGGTAAAACGGTCTTGCCACGCTTCAGTCGCTAAATCGGAAAGCTCGCCGGTCAACATGCCGTACGCCGCGTCGGCAGCCAAAGACTGGCGAAAATTCTTGATGATTTTCTGCTGCGTCGTAATAGCACTTCGAATGTTTCTGAGAGCAATCTGGGAAGTCCGCGCCACTCTCAGATCTGTTTCCGAATTCTCAAACAAGGGTATCACGTGGGGTAGCGTACCCGGGTGACTAAACACAATGTTGTCGCCATATTCAATGTTGGAGTCTGTAAGATAAATAATAAATTCCCCGGCTTCATGATCCGATCGTAATTCGGCAGACTTAGCGAGAACAGTCACAGGTGGTGAGTTGCCATGCGGATGGATGATGATCATCGGTTCGATCATCATCTGCCCCTCCACACGACTCACGTTGATTGAGATTTTATCTGAAGAATATTGTCCGTGCGTTCTAAGCACGGAATAGATAATTTCTTCTGCCGATTCGATTAAGACTCGCTTCACTCCATAGGTGCCCCAAGACACTGCCAGATCGTTGAACCAGACGGCCAGCAAACTGGTCACAAATGCCAGGATGTAAGCAGGCCAAAGAACAGCCAGTGGTGAAATCCCCAATGACTTGACAGCCAATATCTCGTTGAAGGAAGACATGCGTCCGTAAACGTTACAAGCTGCAAAGAGAATGGTTCCGGGTACGGCAAACCGAAGGGCATTGGGCAGCAGGTAGGGGAGAATCTTCAAGATTGTCGTGAAGCTCAAACCCTGGTCATGTGCCTCTTGAACGACACCGACCACCAACATAAACAAGGTCAAACCCGTCAATGTCCCAAGAAATATTTTGGCCAGTTCGAAGGTGAGATAACGTGTAAACAGGCGCATGAGAGGACTCTAGCAGCTCTATCCTTATCTTCAAACGCGGCTTTCAGGATGGACCGGGCGTCACATCATCGTTCGATTGAGGGGGTCGCTGGCGCAGCTGCTGCATGACGTGGCTGATACCACGCGTATATTGCCGGATCGAATCAGCAAAATCTTTCGCCATGGCTGATTTTCGTCCCAAGTGACAGAATTCTTCAAATCCGGCCAGATCCAGGCTGCAATTTGCTTCGCCAGCAGCTTCCATCAGGTCCTTTGCCATACCTTCCATCCGGGCAGCAAAGGTAGCACCGGGTGGGCACTTGAGTGAAGTGTATGGTCCTTTGCCAAGTTGCCCTAGCGTCTGGGGCACCACCCCGGGACCTCTGGAAGTTCTGTCCCAGTTCAGGATCAGCATAAACAGCATTGCTAGCGCTCCACCGGCTGCTGCGAGTACTCCCGGTAAAGGTAGTCGAAGGACGAACATGGCACCCGACACCAGAAAACAGAGTCCGGGCAATACCCACAGGGTGGAATGAAACGTTTTGCGGCTCCTGGGTTCAGACGCGAGCAGGGGCCCCCCATCTGCCACCTTAGTCGTCAGCTGATGACCGATAACCTTCACAACAATCGCCGTAATATTGTCCGGACCACCTCGAAGATTCGCTAGATCAACGAGAACCTGGACCGCTTCTTCCGGGGCAAGGCTGGCCAACAACGCTCCCAATTCTTCATCTTCCACTTTACCCGTTAACCCATCGCTACATAACAAAAAGATATCCCCGGACTCGATAGGAAACGGACCTTCCAAGTCAATTTGTACATCTGCATTGGGCCCCAAGCTACGAGTGATGACGTTTTTGGGAACCATCGACGCCATATCAATATCCTTGGGGAATCTTCCTGTGGCTTTCATCTCCCAGACCAAACTGTGGTCGAACGTGAGTTGTTCCAACTGATTGCTACGCAGCCGGTAGACACGACTATCTCCCACATGGGCTATTACCGCTCCCTGCGGCAACAACAACAGCACACTGCCGGTCGTGCCCATGTTGTGATAGTCGATGTTGGCTTTACCCCGCTGATTGATTTGGGCATTCGTTTCGGTAATCGCCAGCAGGATTGCCTCATGGGGCGATTTGTCCCGGTGACTGTAATAAGCATGAGGAATTCCTTTAGCAGCAAGCTTGCTCGCCAGTTCACCACCCGCATGAGCACCCATCCCGTCTGCAACCAGAAAGAGGTGGCCACGCTCGTACCAACTCTGCAAATCGCTGGCCAGCCAGACCGCGTAAGAATCCTGATTCGAGGTGCGACGCATGCCGATATCGCTTGTGACTGCCTGCTGCATGCAGTCATCCCAACTCACGTTGCTTTGTGCCATCACACCGTCCCCAAAGATCAGCTAGCTATAGCGGAAACGACCATTCTAGCCAAGCAAGCCGGCGGCGGATAGTTCGTCAGCCGAACGAGCAGGCCCTCAGAGGTGAGTCTCGCGTTAGGGTATTGGCGGTGACAGGAGCAACAAGCGCGTTGGGAATCCGCGCTCCATACGAGTCCACAACAGCACCAGTGGGACCATTAAGATTCGATCTGGAGATATCTCTACGACATCCCTATACTCCCGTCCTGCGATCTCCAGTGTGCAACGATTCGATCCGTCTCGTCTTTTTTTGCCGCACCTCAACCCCTTCGTTGCTATTCGTCGATGTCGAATGCCCCCTTCAAGTTCGCAGTCGCGATCCTGCTAGTGTCAGGATGCTGCTCTTTCGGTTGTGTGCATCGTCGTCTGACGATTCGCAGCAATCCACCAGGAGCCTTGGTCTACGTCGATGACCAGGAGATCGGAAGAACTCCTGTTTCCGCTCCCTTCATCTACTACGGAACCAGGTCGATCCGATTAGAACTTGATGGCTACGAAACTCTAAATGTTGATCAGCGTTTTCGACCACCCTGGTACCAGATTCCCCCTCTCGACTTCGTCAGTGAGAACCTCACTCGCAGGGATTTTCGCGATGAACGAGTCCTGGATTTTCAAATGGCTCCTCAAAGGCTGGTGACCAAAGAAGAACTCATGCAGCGGGCCAAACACCTGCGCGGCAGCACTCAACTCGGCATTATCGCCCCCCTGCCGAACGTCCCTCCTGCAACTGCTCCGACGACCGGCAAATCGATACAGGCCAGTCCCGTGTCCTCCTCCCCCCCATCCCGTTTCGAAGGGCCCATGCTTCCCCATGCAAATCCCTCGCACCCCCCCCTCACACCCGGTTCGAGTCTTCAAGCTCTACCAAGAACCTGATCGCTTTGTTCCTCGCCACGCGGCGTTTCCTTTGAAACCCGACTGCCGATTGCTCAAAATTCCCTTCACACCAAGTTGACCCGGGTCGCGGGCAATCTTGTCGGTGAACACCCGAACATCGCTAACAATTGGCTGCAGTTGTTTCGTGATCTGTTGGATGTTTGCTACGCTCTGGTTCAAGCGATTGTACAATTCAGGATCGTTCAAAAGTTTTCCAACAGTTCCCTGCCCTTGATTGACAGACTGAGCCAACTTGCTCATTTCGTCCAACACGATTCTCATCACTTGCATGTTTTCGTCCAAGCGACTAAGGATGTCTGGTGCCCTTTCTCCCAGGGTGCCAGTCAGTTTTTCCATATTCTTCAAGTTGCCAGTAGCAGCCTCGGTAAGCTGACGGATTCCCTGCAGGGTGTCCCTAGCTTGCGATAGAGTTTGAGGAAGTTCCCGCAGGGTCCGATGCAAATCACCTTGCAACTGTTCGTCACTGAACAGTTGATTGAAAGTGGTCGCAGCTTGATCAATACTGTCCATGGCCTGGGCTGATTTTCCCACCAGTTTTCGAAATTCATCTCCATCTGTCCCAATGAACGTGTTCAAGCTTTCGGCCAGCGTTTCCACCCGGACACTGGCTGCAGCTACCGCCCGCAGGGCTTTCTCAAAGTCGTCCTCCAAGTTCACCACCACGCCTTGCAATTTCATGAGTACTTTTAGCGGATCCTGGGCAATCTCACCCTGTACAAAAGCGTTTGTGGGAATGAAAACCGGCTCCTGACTGAAATCCTCAATCTTCACAAACTCCAGCACGGCATCTCCAAAGAGGTTGGCCGTACTGATGCGACACACTTCATTCGTACGAACCCGATAACTGGCGTTAATCCCTAATGACACCAAGACCCGATCGTCTTCCAGTTTCACACGGTCGACGCGCCCGATCAGAATACCGTTCTTCCGTACCGGAGTGTCAACAGCCACACCCGGAGCCTCTCGGAACTCAACGTGTATTACATACTCGCCCCGTGCAAAAAAAGGCAGCTGGCCAAAATAGATAACCAGAAAAAAGGCGATGAGCGCCGTTGCCAGCACTAGAACACCTACTCGAAATTGCAGTACGCGATCATCCATGAGTCGTAAACTCTTAGAGCTCTCCGACAGAGTCTGCCTTATTGGTCTGGCATCCAGCTTTCAGGTTTTAAATGTCTTCCATGTTTTTGAGACGAATTTTCACGCATCTCCATGAGTCGTTCCCCTGCCTCCCCATTTACAAACTGAATCACCCGTTGGTCCTCAGCTGTTTCCAATTCAGTCGGCGACCCATCGAACAGGATTTGTGGTTCACTCGCCGCCAAACGTGACAATGGATAGACCATCACCACTCGATCAGCTACTTTTGTGGCCGTTCGCATGTCGTGAGTCACAATAATACTCGTGACGGGATAGCGACTTCTCGTTTGAATGATGAGTTCATTAATCACGTCGCTTACTATTGGATCGAGCCCTGTCGTCGGCTCGTCGTAAAGCATCACTTCGGGACTGATGGCCAAGGCACGCGCCAAACCCACACGTTTCCGCATACCCCCTGACAGCTGAGCCGGTTTTTTGGATTTCACAGCCTCCGGCAGACCAACTTCGGCCAAACGCGATGAAACAATCTCGTCGATTTCGTTTTGTTGCCTACCGGCCGCCTCGCGCAGCGGAAATTCGATGTTCTGTCCCACTGTCATGCTGTCGAACAGAGCTGCATTCTGGAACAGAAATCCGAATCTCATGCGCTGAACCGCCAGTTCTTTGTCATTCAGTTCCGCAAGATTTCTCCCGTCAAAGTAAACCTCGCCCTGCGCGGGTCTCACCAACCCAATCAGTGCTTTGAGTAAAACAGTCTTTCCACAACCACTTTCACCAATTAGTGCCAGGGTTTGGCCACGTGGAATGGCAAGGTCCAGACTCCGCAGTACCTGCTGATCATGAAAGGAGATGCTCATGTCACGGATCTCGATGATCGGCGCATCAGACGCTTGTTCGAACGACATCGACTTTCTTCGTTGATCAACCACTAAAACAAACTCGCTCCGCCGGGCCATAGTGACAGGTAAATGTTGTCGAGGAAGATACCGATGACTAAATCCAGAATCAGGATCAGCACAAACGAGATGACAAAAGCTGCCGTGGCTGCCCGTCCCACGCCTTCCGCTCCGGCACCACAATGAAAACCTCGATGACAACTGACCAGAGCGATGGCGGCGCCAAAGAACAGGCTCTTTATCACCCCGTAAATCAAGTCCCACGTTCCCACGAATTCCGCAGAATTCTGATAGTAATGAAATTGATCAATCTTCAGAAAATAGATGCTGTACAGATATCCTCCCACAACACCCATAAAATCCGCCATGATCGTGAGCGTGGGAATCAGAAACAGACAAGCCAGAAAACGGGGTACCACCAGATACTGCACTGGATTGGCTCCCATGCTGGACAAGGCATCAATCTGCTCGGTTACGCGCATCGTGCCTAATTCGGCTGCCATCGCCCCGCCGACTCGTCCTGCTAACATCGTGGCAGCCAGCACGGGTCCGAGTTCACGCACGAGTGACATGTTGATCACGGCACCCAACCGCGTTTCAAGACCCAAACCGCTGAACTGATAATGGCTTTGCACTGCCAGGACCATCCCGATGAACGTCCCGGTCAGGGCCACCACAGGCAGGCTGCGGACACCAATTTGATAGAAACTCTGAAGCAAGGTCTCACGCCTGGGCAGTCTCGTAAACAGCCAGGAGAGCGTGTTCAAGGAAAACAACGCCAAGTTTCCGACCGACATGGCGGCTTCCACCACCACGCGCCCCCAATCGGCAACAACGTCTACCAGCGGGTTTTTTTGACGCCCGCGTGCAACTGGGTTCGGCGGTGTGGCACTGGCTCCTGTCGACATCCGTTTTCACCGGCTGTGGGCACAAAGTTTGTAAGAGTCAATCAACGGCCACCAGTGTCCGCCCATTACCCATGCCGGCCTCCTGCATCTGCCGCTCCTCACGGGAAACACAAGGCCGTTTAGGCGCTGGTTAACACAAACCGGACACGGGCAATACCGATTCTGTGGCATCGCTTCTTAATTCGTCTTGCCCGCCTGGCAACTTGAGAAAAGTTTAGCAATCAGCGCGGTCTGCATGTTCGCAGAAAAGAGAGAAAGTGGGCCGATTCGAAAGCCAAGACGAGTCGGCCGCTAGCAACTTCTGAACTTGGTTGCCTGCCGTGGATGACAACCAAACCTTTCGAGACGAATTCATCCCATGGCCAGCCTGATCTCCGTCCACCTCTCAGGCCCGTCGAAAAACGACGCGGCTCACTGGTCTACAAATTCCGGAGTCAAAAAATAACGGGAATTGCCGAACGACCTATGATTCGTCACCGGGATTCAAACCAGTCGCCGCGTCTCCTGATTCCGATGTTGCGGCAACAACCTCGACAGGCGGGTCTTCCTGTCGCTTCTCTCCGCGGAGATCCAATCGCGTGATTCGCCCGTCATCATCTTTGAAAGCTGCTACAACGATCGTGTCCATTCCCTGGAACTCACCTCGCAACAGTTCTTCCGATAAAGGATCTTCGACAAAGTTCTCAATCGCTCGACGCAACGGCCGGGCACCGTAGTCGAGATCGGTTCCCTTTTTGATGAGGAACGTTTTCGCTTCTTCAGTCAGCTCCAAGGCATAGCCACGTTCTTCCAGTCGGTCACGGACTTTAGCCAGTTCAAGATCAATCACTTGGCACAAATCTCCATCATTCAAATGCCGGAAAACGATGACGTCGTCCAAACGGTTGAGAAATTCCGGCCGAAAGACTTTTTCGATACGTTCGCTGACGCGTTCCTTCATGCTCTCATACGAGGTATCTTCATCGGGTTTTTGAAAACCGAATGAGGATTCATTCTTAATCGCTTCGGCACCCGCATTTGTGGTCATGATCAAAATCACGTTACGGAAATCTACATTCCGACCAAAACTATCTGTGAGCCGGCCTTCCTCCATGACTTGTAGCAACATGTTGAACACATCAGGATGCGACTTTTCAATTTCGTCCAATAGAACCACCGCGTATGGCCGGCGGCGAATCTTTTCTGTCAACTGTCCGCCCTCTTCGTAACCGACGTAACCGGGAGGAGCACCGATCAAGCGACTCACATTGTGCTTCTCCATGTACTCACTCATATCGATTTGAATGAGCGCATCTTCATCACCAAACATGAACTCGGCCAACGCTTTCGCCAACAACGTCTTCCCAACGCCAGTTGGTCCGGCAAAGACAAAACAACCTGTCGGACGTTTCGGATCTTTTAACCCGCTCCGACTGCGTCGCACGGCCTTGGAAATTGCATGGATTGCCTCGTGCTGGCTGATCACGCGACCGTGCAGTTCATCTTCCATCTGCATCAAACGAACCGTGTCTTCCGTGGACATCCGCGTGAGGGGGATACCCGTCATTTTGGAAACCACTTCGGCAATGACCTCTTCATCAACGACTCCGTCCGTCTGACGCGACTTTTCACGCCACTCGTGAGTGATGGTTTCCTTCTTCTTCTTCAACTTGTCCGCCTGATCTCGAAGTGCGGCCGCACGTTCAAAATCCTGGTTGGCAACCGCCTCTTCTTTTTCCTTATTCAAACGTTCGACTTCTTCATCAATTTCCTTGAGATCAGGAGGACGGGTCATCGTGCGCAACCGCACCCGAGCACCCGCTTCGTCGATCACATCAATGGCCTTGTCGGGCAGGCACCGCCCGGTGATATAGCGGCCCGACAGATCAACTGCAGAATCGATCGCGTCGTCCGTGATTTGGACTCGGTGATGCTCCTCGTACCGGGTACGCAACCCCTTCAAAATCTCGATCGTCTCACCCTTGGCCGTGGGGTCAACCAGGATTTCCTGAAATCGCCGAGCCAGGGCACTATCTTTTTCGATGTACTTTCGGTACTCGTCCAGTGTGGTGGCTCCAATGCACTGTATTTCACCTCGGGATAAAGCTGGCTTGAGCACGTTAGCAGCATCGATTGCGCCTTCAGCACCACCTGCGCCGACAAGTGTATGAAGTTCGTCGATAAACAAAATTGTGTTTTGCGCACGGCGGACTTCATTCATCACGGCCTTAATTCGTTCTTCGAATTGGCCACGATACTTGGTGCCCGCCACCATCATTGCCAGGTCAAGTACCACGATGCGTTTGTCAGCCAACAGTTCAGGAACGTCTCCTTCTATCACACGTTGCGCAAAGCCCTCGACAATGGCTGTTTTGCCCACGCCCGCCTCTCCCAAAAGCACCGGATTGTTCTTCGTACGACGGCACAAAACCTGTATGGCCCGTTCGATTTCCCGGCTACGTCCGATAACGGGATCAAGTTTATTTTGACGGGCCAATTCGCTCAGATCTCGACCGAAACTGTCGAGTGCCGGAGTTTTTGATTTGCCGCTTTTGGTGGGATGGCCTTCGCCTCCCCCGCTTTCACGACCACCTCGCTCGCCTCCCTCACCCTCTACGCCGTGGCCCAGCAGGTTCAGAACTTCTTCCCGCACCTCTTCCAGCTTGAGTCCCAGGTTCATCAGCACCTGGGCAGCAACGCCTTCTTGTTCACGCAGCAGCCCCAGAAGGATGTGTTCTGTCCCAACATAGTTGTGGTTCAGATTCCGAGCCTCTTCCATTGAGTACTCAATGACCTTTTTGGCGCGCGGAGTCTGTGGCAACTTGCCCATCGTAACCATCTCGGGTCCGCTCTGCACAAGCTTTTCCACTTCCAAGCGAATCTTGCGCAAATCCACATCCAGGTTCTTGAGTACATTCGCGGCGACACCACTGCCTTCTTTGACTAAACCCAGGAGAACGTGCTCTGTTCCAATGTATTCATGGTTAAACCGCTGTGCCTCCTGGTTCGCCAATTGCATAACTTTTCGGGCGCGGTCTGTAAATCGTTCGTACATTTTCTTTTACCTCGATGAGATCAAATGTGTTTTCGACAACGCCCTACGCTGCGTCTGAAAATCCGTCCGATCGTTTCTTGGGGGCATCTAAATCCATACGGTTTAGTTTCTCACGTTCCAATCTTGTTTCTACCAGCCACTGA
>PBTE01000058.1 GCA_002726515.1 Planctomycetaceae bacterium
GTTTGGCAGATTTCCGCCGGAAAATATTTACGTGGACCGGACACGCCCTTATTTCCGCGCCCCGCACATTTACATCTCGCTGGCGGGCAGGATGATGCCGGAGCGCCGCCCGCCGACACCCGAGCAGTCCCGTGATCCGTTCGTGCGCCAGACCGGGTTGCGCTTTGGAGAGACGGTGTTGATGACCACGCGTGGTAACAACCACTTTGACCTCACCTTCCGCGAAGCCTTTGTGCGCCCGGGTTTGGGAGAAGCGAAATGGTTGTGGACTTCAAATTTTACGATGGAAAGCGTCGTTCCTACGGGGAAAGGCGAGATGTCGATTTACGTGAGCCGCCGTGGCACACAACCGCCCTGGTACTTTCAACGCATGGTCCTGCGCACCGACGGATTTGCCTCGGTCAATGCTCCCTTCGACGGTGGTGAATTGATCACCAAGCCCTTGATCTTCAGCGGCAAGGAGTTAGTCATCAACTATTCAACGGGAGCGGCGGGAAGTATACGGATTGAGGTTCAGAAAGCCGACGGCGAAGCGGTGGATGGATTCACACTGGACGAATCGGAAGAAATTGTCGGTGATGATATTGAACGTCCCGTACGTTGGCAGAACGGAAGTGATGTGACCGGGCTGGCGGGCAGGCCTGTGCGATTAAGGTTTATGATGAAGGACGCGGATCTTTATTCCATCAGATTCCGCTAGGTGCAAAGACGATGGAATGTGCGGCGTTTGAGCCACCATCATCACCTCTGAAAGGGTTGACGGGCGAACGTTTCGCCTGGTGGACCAGGGAAGACAATGTCGTGGCCCGCTGGTTGTGGTCACGTCGTGACCAGACAGTTGCCGGGTGAACGCAATTTATCACGAGGACTACGATGCATCATACCAACGAAATTACGAAATCCCATTTCCGACTCTGGATCGAACGACTGGCCTGCGTTCTGCTGGTTTGCGCGCTGCTGCCGTTGCAGTCGTGTTTTGGAGATTCTCCTGAAGCTGCGTTAGCGGCAATGCAGACGGAGATCGTCGAGGGGCTCAAAGGCCGTGGGGTGCGGGCACAATTCGACGGGTATCAGCTGCATGCGGCAACCGGCCTGACCAACACGGCTGGCGACCGGTGCCGGTTGAGCTATTTCGATTGGATTTTGCGTCATCAGCTGGAGGCTCCGGCGGACGCGGAAAAATTCACCGGGCGACTGCACGAGGTGTTGAGTGACAAAGACCTCGATCTGGCCAGTTGCCTGACGATGATGTCGAAGAAATTGGACACCGAAGCGTCGCCGGCCCGGAACTACCACGTTGAATCACCGGAGTCGGCAATTTCTGCAGTTTCAGACTGCCTGTCCGGAGCTCGAGCACAATGGCAGCGTGCGATTGATCCACTCACCGAAGAACAGCTCACACTCCTGCGCAGCAGCTTGTACCGAGTCTCAACGGCCGCGGTTACTGCTGGAGCGTATACCTGGCCCGAACAGGCGGCCGGCATCACGATGTGCGATGCCATGTCAATAATGAACCGCCAGGCGCTGCTTGCTGCTGCCAACGAACTGGCGCCCTTGGCGGACCCTCGCTTGAAGGAAGCACTCGTGCAGTGCAAGGAATCCGGAGTTTCCCAGATCGACGGAGTGCAGGGAGAACTGTTGAGCCTGATCGAGACACCTGCCGGCAATATTCTGATTGGAGGTGGCCGCGATAATACTTACGAGCTCGACAAACTGTCCGGGATCGCCGTTGTCATCGACGTGGCGGGTGCTGACACCTATGTCGAAGGCACGGTGAGCGAGGCCCGGCCCGTTCTGGTTGTTTTGGACCTGGCTGGAAACGATCGCTACACCGGCAGCCAGCCTGGCATCCAAGGTAGTGCCATCGTTGGTGTGTCCCTGCTGGTGGATTTTTCCGGCAACGATCAATATGACGCTGCCGATGTCGCTCAGGGCACTTGTCTGGCCGGGGTGGGGATGTTGGTGGACTGGTCGGGCACCGATTCGTATCGTGCCAGACGGCGAGCCCAGGGCAGTGCCACGGGCGGCGTCGGTTTGCTGGTGGACCGCGACGGCAATGACACTTATCATGCCTCCCTCTATGCACAGGGATTCGGCGGGCCGTTGGGTTTCGGGTTGATTGACGACACCGCTGGTGATGACCACTACTACGCGGGCGGCGTCAATCCCGACAGCTATGACGACTCGCCCGGCTACGCGGGCTGGTCGCAGGGGATGGGAGCTGGACCCCGCGGCATCGCTAACGGCGGGGTGGGCGTGATGCTGGACGGTGGGGGGGATGATGTTTACGAGTGCGACTACTTTTCCCACGGAGCTGGATATTGGTTCGCGGTCGGCTTGGCTCGTGATTTTGGTGGCAATGATCAACGGCTCGGTTCGACGGTCGATGGTTTTGACGGTGGTGTTCGCGGCGAGCCCAGGTTTCTTCGCTACGGCGTAGGTTTCGGAGTACACTACGCGGCGGGCCTGATCTTTGACGACGGTGGCGATGATGTGTACGTGGCCAATCACGCCGGACCGGCGTTCGCCTACGACATTTCGCTGGGAGGGATTTTTGATTTCGGTGGCAACGACACATTCTCCACGACCGGCATTGGTCAGGGCGCGGTTGCGGCCAATGGCTTTGCCATCCTTTTCTCGCAGGGTGGCGACGACAACTACCAAGGCGATGGCCAGGGAAACGGTGCGGCTGGCTCCCCTGGAAACTTCGGTTTTTTGATCGACTACGGGGGCAACGACCAGTACGGCAACGAAAAGAACAACGACGTCTACCTGGAGCGATCCAGCCCGACAGGATTCCTCATCGATCGTTCCGAGGTTCCTGAACCAAAGTAGTCGTGTTGCCTCGGGACACTGATCGCACCAACCTGGTCCTGACAAGCTCAGGATCGTAAGCGGATCACTTGATTGTGCGCGTCCCAGCGAATCGGCCGGGCGTAATGGTAGACGCCAACCCCTTCACCGACCGGCACAGGCTCACGCACAATGAATTCCACCCAGTCGGGATGATTGAAGGCGGCAAAGGCCAGTTCCATCCCGGAGATCAACTCGTCCGGTTCGAGGTCCAGGTCGGGCAGCAGGACAGGTCCCGTATCCGTTTGGTAGACCCAGTCACGCTGATTGGCATTCATCGTCTTGACGGGATACGTCAAAGTGACCGTGTAGCGTGGAGTGGATAACCGGGTCGTGGCCACCAGCGATTCATTGGCCAGTGTCGCTTCGACAACCTCCTGGTCAGACTGGAGCACCTCTCCCTTGGCGTGCACAATTTCGACTCCTCCATCGTCAAATGCTTCCGCGATGTCGCCTACTTGCCGTTCAGATTGTTTTTCTGACTTCGGTGGGTAAAAGTCGACAGATTGGTCGACCTGAGCATAGGTCTTGAGGTTCATGAATTTTGTGCGACCATAGATCGGTCTGAAATCGGCATTGGGTTGCAACCAGAGATCACGTTTTGCACCGACTACCTCGGTCTTGCAACTGGCGCCCAGGGCAAAATCTTCCCGATAACCTTGTGCATCTTCGATCGTGCACACACATTCGAGACGAATGCGCACGGTGTTCAGTGTATACGGTGGTTTGTGGCTGGCTGTGGATGACGGTTTCTTTGTCCAATCGGTGCGGAAGGTTAGAAAAGATCGGGAAAAATCCACGGTTTGCATGTTTTCTACGACTCCTTTTTTAACTTGGCGTGTTCACGGGAGGACCGACTGGCGCGGCAGTCCAAACTCCATCGGAATCCATACGATATGCTTCTGACATAATGTTCCTATCGATGATTTGGTCACTGGTTTGAGGTCGTTGGCGCCTGTAGTACTGCCTCCATCAGGCCAATGGCGCTGGGGGCGTATTGTTTGCCGGGTGCTGCCTGGTGACCCTCTGCACTGTACCACATGCGTACAGAATGGTTGAAGAAAACCATCTTCGTGGGATGAACGGCATGGTTGTTTCCAGTCTTTCCGTCTGCCGAACCAAAGTTACCGGTTGGAGCCGCACCCAGGATAGGTTGGTGGTCCAATGCCGGCTTCCAGAGGATCCCGTCGCTGCTGCTGGCCGGAAAGAGGGTCCACAGCGCACCACCGTTGGGTGTTTGCTGGATAGTGTTATAGAACATCAAGTAGCAATCGCCGTCGAAATAGACAGAAGGGCCCAACTGTTGTCGACCGTTCAGGCCCGACAGAGATTTTCCATCGTTTTCCTTGTGCCAGTGGACACCATCCTCGCTGGTTGCCAGACCGATTGTGTGAGTCCCGTTATAGGCGCCGTACCACATCAGGAATTTGTCGCCCTGTCGAATCACGTGACAACCAGTCGCCTGTACCGCATCGATCGATCCTTTCGGTCCGATTTCCAGCACCGGGTTGCCATTGTTGGCTCGAGTCCAGTGCACACCGTCGCTACTGGTTGCCAGGCCAATTTGCTCGACCCGAACATGCGGGGGTCCGACACCTATGTCCCGGCCCGATTGTCCGTTGACGCCGCCGTACCACATCATGAATTGATTCCCGATACGCAATACATAGGGATGTGAAAGGCTGGCATCGTCGAATTTTCCATCGGCACCAAAGTCGAGAACGGTCTGTCCGTCATTGGCAACTTGCCAGTGAATGCCATCCTCGCTCGTGGCCAGTCCAATCCGCTCCGCGAACCCGTAGGGAATGCGTTTGTCGTCCGTCCTGCTCAATCCAACAAACCACATCCTGTATGTCTGCCCATCAAAATCGACCGTGGGAGTACCGACGGAGTGATTGAACCAACTCGAGGAAGAGTCTGGATAGACCGCCGCGTTTCCTGGCTGAGTGCCCGGGACCCGCTGAAACGGTGACTTGAGAATGACATCCACCTTGGCGGTAGGTTCTGCAGCCAGTGCCACCGACGAACAACAGGTCACGATCACCAAGGTCGTGAAGAGGCTGCAAGGAGTGACAATATGACCGGAAAATTTCATCGCAATACCTGTTGAGGTGAGGACGCTGTGATAACTACTGGAGGAACCCGCGCGGACCCGCTCCCGACAGCGGTGTCCGACCTGGGGTACGGCGCAGCCTCCGTTTTCGTTCCCGTTGGCGGTTGGTGGAATACCTTATTATGTTCCGGCTTCATTGAATTGAATCGCATACAAATCGGCCTCCGTCATCATCACTCGCAGACGAATCGGTTTCCCGGCGAGTGAGCTGACGTCGTTTCCGTTTTCCCAGCTGACGGTGCGGCTGATGTGGTCACCGACAATCGTGACGCATTCTTGCAGACGGTAACCGGGGATCGGCTTTCCCCTGGGATCCTGAATCTCAACCTGGACCTGACCGGCTGCACTGGTGGAGTAGTTGATTTCCAACTGTTTGCCGCTGAAACGAATCGGCTTGGTCAGCAGTTCTCCTTGTTCGTGTGAAGCGCGGACAGAGGAGAAGCCGTCAGTACGGAGCACATACCGCCGTTCGCGCACATAGAGGGACATCTCGTCCGCTCCGGTGGGAATCACCCCCCAGGCAGCATAGTTAGAGCGGTTGCCCCACTTGGCTGGATCAAGTCCGGGCCGGATGAATGCCTGAAGAAAAGTGCGGTCATATCGGTTCCCTCCTCGTGAGGTCATGAACATGATGTCTGTGGACGAGCCGCGGTCCGGCAGAAACCGCGTGGGCAGAGCGATGTAGATGTGGGGTGCGCGAAAATATGGATGCGTTCCGCTGGTGTAGAGATGTTCGCCCGGCAGGTTGGGATCGGTGGCCACCGGTTGGGACCAGTGGACGAAGTCCGTGGACGTGGTGCGGCTGATGGTGCGCAGACTGCCGTGCGATGTGGCCCAGGTTCGAAAGTAGCAGACGTAACATTGTTCGGTTTCAGACCAGAAGGCCACATTCTGGGAATCAAAGGCGAATGGCTTGTGGGTGATCACATGGTTGTCTTGGAACTTCTTCCAGTGAATGCCATCGGCGGAAAAAAAAGCGTGCAGGCCGCCACCCTTGTGGAGGCCTGCTAAGGCCTTGAATCGGCGTGATTGGGGTACGCCTGGTCGCCGGTCGAGGAAGGGACTGAAGTTGTGGGCGATCCACTTGGTGTTGGCAATGATCACGTTGTTGTCACGTGAACCGTCGACCTCAACCAATCCAAGATTGGGAGCCGTCCAATGGATTCCATCTTTGCTTTCCCAGTAACGGGTGGTTTCGCGATCTTCCCCATCGAACGCAGCTTCCCCGCCACGATCATAGCGACGGAACAGGTTGCCCTCTTTGATGACGGTGGCATAGTGTCCAGCGGGTGTACCCGGCACAAAATGTGTGATCCTTGGCTCGTGAAGCTTCATTTGCAGGTTGTCGAGTCGGTCGATCAGGTAATGGTCGACAAACAATTCCCTGCGGCTTCCAACATCGATTGCATCTTCCGCACCGGTGGTCGGAAGAACCAGCAGCGAAGAGAAAATCCAGAGAATCGAGGTGGAAAGTGGTTGACGCATCGGCAAAGTCCTTTCTGACTGTCAGCGGTTGGGCCATTTTTTGTGTCGGCCTGGTTCTGGTCAGTCGCCACCGAATTAAACCGACAGGGTATCCGGGGGATGGATTCCGGTACGACTCGGTCACCTCAATTGACAAACTGAAATGCATATAACTTGCATTCCCGCATCAGGAAGCGAATTCTGATCAGTTTGCCTGCCAACTGACTGATGTCCGAATTCCAGTGGACTGGCATGCGGACGGAGTTGCCGTTAACCGGCACGGTTTCATGACGCGAAAATCCTGCAATCGGCTGGCCATCCTGATCGAGCAGTTCGACGAACACAGAGCCGCCACCGCTCGTGTCCACATTCAATTCCAGGTGTTTTCCCTGGAAGGTGAGAGGCGGGGTTGTGATCTGGCCTCCCGTGTGATCGGCGTCGGCAGACACAAATCCGTCCAGGCGGAGCACCGCTCGGCCGATTCCCGTCATCAGCTTGCCGTTGGCGGCCGGGTCGATGATATTATCGTGGTCCTGATTGGATCCCCGGTAGTAAATCCACAATTCATCACCCA
>PBTE01000059.1 GCA_002726515.1 Planctomycetaceae bacterium
GAGCACTTCATTCTGGAGAGAATAGCAGAAGACGAAGAGGTCAGTGTTGACGATCGCGACTACGATCGAGAAATCATGCTGATCGCGGCTCAAAGAGATGACAGCCCTCGTCGAGTTCGTGCTCAGCTTGAAAAACGTGGATCACTTGACGCGCTTCGCAATCAAATCATCGAACGGAAAGTACTCGAACAAATCGAGGCGCATGCTGAATTCGAGGATGTTAAATTTGTGGGTATGGACGAAAACATCGAAGCCATCAAGATCGCTGTCGGCGGAGGTGTGGAGGATGCGCAAATTCCGGAAGCTCAACATGCTCCGGAAGGCCAAAAGCTACAACAGCCGGCTGACCGGACATAACGGACGTTGCATCAGCATTGGTTCGTGCTCCCGGGTAAATCGGATCGCCCGTGGGCCTGAGGACGCCCCCTCCAGGGAAGGAGGCCTCTCGTGAAAACCTTGCGAAACAGGGTGTTCCGAAATCGAGTGGTGAAGATGTTAAGACGTTCGAAAATCAAGGCATTGACGGGCAGCGATCGTGGTCAAAGAGTTTCCAGAGCATTACCTAAAACGGAGTTGCTGCATTCATGAATAACGCGTTTTCCGAACCACGTGCGGACCAATATGCACATCGCGATTATCAACGTCAGCGCCAAATGACGCTCGGTGACCTACTACTGGAAAATCGCATTGTGTTCCTGCAAGGAGAAATTTATGACGGAAATGCCAACGAACTGGTAATGAAGTTGCTATACCTGCAAAGTGAAAACCGGCGCAAGGACATCCACTTCTATATCAATTCTCCCGGGGGAAGTGTTACGGCAACCCTGGCGATCTACGACACAATGCAAATGCTGACGTGTCCGGTGTCGACCTACTGCGTTGGTTTGGCTGCAAGTGGGGGTGCTGTCTTGTTAGCTGGTGGAACCAAAGGCAAACGTTACGCCCTGCCACATGCCAAGGCGATGATACACCAACCTTACGGTGGAGTGGGGGGTCAAGTGAGTGACATCGAAATTCAAGCCGAAGAAATTTTGAAAACCAGGGATGTGTTGAATCGGGTGCTCGCCAAACACACTGGCCAGGAAATCGAAAAACTTGCCCTGGATACGGATCGAGATTACTACTTGGATGCACAGCAAGCGAAGGAATACGGCCTGGTCGATGATGTGCTGACCAAGGCGCTGGGTACCGAAGAGGAAGAAGACGACTAGTCGAGCGTTTGGTCTTTCCATCGCTCGCTGGCCCAATGGAACACCCACAGGCCCGGACGACGGGCGCAGTGAAGACGACTGAAATGGCAACCACGCCCTGCAAGGACTCAGGACGTGTCACCCCCTACCAAATTCCACATTGCCTGAAATCATTTGGCACGAGTTGCATCAATCGACTACCGGGCATTTCAAGAGTACGTCATTGCCCGAAATTATGAATAAACACGGAGTGAACGACCATGCCGTTGGTACCCTACGTAGTTGAAACAAGTGGCCGGGAAGAGCGTGTCTTTGACATCTACAGCCGACTCCTCAAAGATCGCATTATTTTCCTGGGTTCGGCGATTAATGACGACATGGCCAATACGATCGTAGCGCAGTTGCTTTATCTGCAATCTGAAGAACCTGACGCAGACGTCCAACTCTACATCAACTCTCCTGGAGGAAGCATCAGTGCCGGAATGGCGATTTATGACACGATGCAATTCATTACCTGTGACGTCGCGACCTACTGCATTGGACAGTGTGCCTCGATGGGCGCCGTCCTGTTGACCGCAGGGGCCAAAGAAAAACGACATGCCCTGCCCAACTCCCGCATCATGATCCACCAACCGCTGGCGGGCATGGAAGGGACCGCAGAGGATATTTTGATTCACGCGAAGGAATTGAAACGCATCAAGCAACGGATGAACCAGATCCTGTTAAAACATACAGGGCGTGAACTGGAACAAATTGAATCCGATACCGACCGAGATCGTTTCATGACCGCCAGTGAGGCGATGGAGTATGGATTGATCGATCAGGTCGTCGACCGTATGGTATCAAAAAAGAAATGAATTCTCATATTGCGGAGATCGATACTGAATAACAAATGATCCGGTGGGACGGTTCCTTATCTTGAGCGACATTTCCTGTCCGTTCCATCGTTCCGTGACGTGTTCGCATTTAATCAAACGGCGGTTCCGCCGTGAACTGTGCAAACCAACCCAAGGATGGTGAGGTTATCATGTGCCCAGCAATGATGCTCGTAGGTGTCTCAGCCACAACCAACCGGTGCCAAGCTGTGCATCGTGCAGAAATTTCGTCCCCTGCATCACCGTTGAAACGATCACGGCTCCTGATTTGGGCATGTGTTCTTCTGGTGGGGATCGTCGGTTGTCGGAATCCCGGGGTGACAATGGAATTCGAATTATTGCATCGTGAAATGCGAGAAATGGAAGACTATATTTATAGCCTGGAGGCTGAACTCGACGAAAAGAGCAGTCAGCTCTCTGAATTACAATCTACGGATTCAACAAACATTAACGCTGACTCGAAGCAGAAGGACTTCGAGGAAGAAGATTATGAAGATGATCAATTACAGGCGCCCGAGATCGAACTGGATGATAGCGACGCTGACTCGCTGGAAGTCATTGAACCACCCGAGACTCTGCTACCGGCCATTCCCCCGCCGGGCGATTGGGACGAGTTTCAGAAACCTCACGACCTTTCCCAGGCCAAGCCGACTTCACTCGCCAGCAAATCACTCGATACGGATCCAAATGCCCCTGGCGACGATGTTCTGGATACTCATATCACACATGTTGTGCTCAACAATCGCCTGACGGCGGGACACAATTTCGATGATGCACCCGGGGATGACGGAATTCGAGTCGTGTTGGAACCTCGTAATGTGCTAGGACAAGTCTTACCTTTACAAGGTGCCGTGTCACTGGTGTTACTGGACCCTCAATTGAAGGAACAAGATGCACGAGTTGCCCGTTGGGACTTTGATTCGGAACAGGTGTCACAATTTATTGTTGAAACCGGCAGCGATCAGGGCATTCACCTGGAGTTACCCTGGAAGCAGAGGATCCCGAAACACTCGAACTTGCACCTGTTCGTGCGTTACGAGACCACCGACGGCCGTCGTTTGATTGCCGACGAGCAGATCCGGCTGAACAGAAACGGTGAGTCGGCCAGCCGTTGGACACCTTTCAGCAAGTCTTCACGCCTGGCAGAACGGAACGTCAGTGACGGTGCAGCGCATGTTCAGGGCGACATTTCACTGGAATTATCCTCTGAAGAAGCTGCGCATCAGTCACAACGGCCATCAAATTCAGACAGCAACGTGGCCGACGTAAACGAGCCGGGGGAACCTGAATCGACTCGGCTGGTGTCTCCGTTGTCACCCTCGAACGAGACTACGGATGATACCAATCAGCTTCGGCACGCAAAAATTCGGCGACCCCAATGGAAACCCTACCGCTAGAATCTCCCGGTGGAACTGGTTACGGGTCGTTTCGATTCGCCCTCTCTTGAAATCTTGCTTGTGCCGCCTATGTTAAGGGTTCAAGCCGAACGGCACACGGATTGTCCCCGCCCATTTTTCGACCCCAACTCGATTTCTTCGAGGAGCTTGATTCATGCGTATCGAACGAATTGATTTATACCATGTCGCGATGCCGCTGATCGAACCATGGCGAACGGCTTACGGTGAAGACGCGGCGATCGAAGCGGTACTTTGCCGCATGTCGAGCGGAAGCCTGGCAGGCTGGGGTGAGAGTGCCCCGTTTGCCGCCCCTTGCTACAGTCCCGAATCGGCGGGTGGCGCATTTGCTATCGCTCGTGACTGGCTGGCCCCCGCACTTTTGGGGCAAACCATCACCACGGGTGACCAGCTTCAAGAGCGACTGGCAATCTACAAGGGCAACCAATTTTCCAAGGCAGCATTGGACACGGCTTGGTGGAGCCTTTACTGCCGCCAACGGAACGAACCGCTTCATGTTGCACTGGGTGCGACACGGAGCCAGATTTCCATCGGTGCTGATTTCGGGGTCACTGATTCAATCGACGATCTTTTGAGCAACATTGGCGATGCCGTCTCCTGCGGTTTTCCCCGCATCAAATTGAAGTTTCGACCCGGCTGGGATCTACCGATGATTCAGGCGGTGCGCGACGCATTTCCCGAACCCACGATGCATATCGACTGCAACAGCGGATACCGGCTCAAGGATCTCGATCTGTTTCGTCAGCTCGACCAGTTTCAACTGGCCATGATTGAACAACCGCTGGCTCACGATGACCTGTCCGACCACGCAAAACTCCAACAACAGATTGAGACACCCGTTTGTTTGGACGAGAGCATTAAACATGTGCGGGCAGCTCGACAAGCAATCGAATTGGCAAGCTGCCGCTACATCAACATCAAACCTGGTCGTGTCGGGGGACTGACCAATGCGGTAGCGATTCATGACGTCTGTCAGCAAGCAGGCATACCCTGCTGGGTAGGCGGCATGCTGGAAAGCGCCACGGGCTCTGCCCACTGCATCGCCCTGGCCATGCTGGACAACTTCACGTATCCGGCTGACATTTTCCCCAGCCAGCGTTTCTACGAGGAGGACATGTCGGACCCACCGGTCGAACTTGACTCGAACGCCGAGCTACCCAGTGTCTCCGCTTTTACCGAGCTTCCAGAGCCGGTTCCCGAGCGACTTGCTCGTTGCCAGGTGCAACAGGCAACGCTCTCCATTTAGCCACTTCCGGTTGCCATTCGGATCGCTTGCCCGGAGTCCCGACATCGGGTGTCAGTCACCCGGAAAAAACGTGACCACGAATCAAACAACAGTAGTGGCTTAGCCAGCCAAAAAACGTCCCGTAACCGGGAACCCCGGATCCGGAAATCCTTTCCCGCTGTGCTCACCCGGAGGGACCAAAGAATCAACCAGCGCCTCGTCTTCCGCATCAAGGGTGACTTCCAGTGCCTCCAGGTTGTTTTCGAAGTGTTCCATTGTGCGCGGGCCAACGATGACCGAACTAATCGCCCGGTTGGCCAGGCACCAGGCAAGAGCAAATTGGCTGGGATCAACGTCCCGCTCCTGACAATGGTTGACCAGCTGTTGACCAATCTCGAGACTGGCGTCACGTAATTCCGCCTGGCGAATCCGCACATCGCCCCGATCCGCTCGACTTCCCTCCGGCAAGGGCTGCCCGACCACGTATTTACCGGTCAAAATGCCGCGGGCCAGTGGACTATAACTGACAACACCCAGCCGCTGTTGGCGGCAGAGTGGCAACAATTCGACCTCAATGTCGCGGTTCACAATGTTGTACAAAGGCTGCACACAAGAGACTGGTGCCAGGCCGAGTCGATCACTGGTCCAAAGACTGTTGGACAGCTGCCAGGAACGAAAATTTGAACAGGCTCCATACAGTACTTTTCCACGTTGGATCGCGTCATCCAGCGCACGTAACGATTCATCCACCGCCGTGTGCTCGTCAGGAACATGAATATAAAACAAGTCGATGTAGTCGGTGTCGAGGCGCCGCAAGCTGGCGTCCAGTTGGGACAGCAGGTGATGGCGGCTTGCTCCTCGCATGTTCGGCCCTTCGCCAACGGGCACTCCCGCTTTTGTTGCCAGCACAACGCGCTCACGGCGATCAACCAGCCCACGGCCAACAACGACTTCAGACTCCCCCTGGTTGTAAATGTTGGCCGTGTCAACAAAATTGATCCCCGCATCCAGTGCACGGTGGATAATGCGGATCGAATCCTTTTCGTTGGTAGCGCCGCCAAACATCATGGTACCCAGACACAACGAGGAAACGTCGACTCCCGTTCTTCCCAACTTGCGGTATTGCATTAAAAAATCCTAAGATGGCGTACCGGATCCTCATCGGAGGGGTATCGGAGGGTACTTGCTGCCGGTTGTTTGTGTTCAATCTTCACAAGGAGCCGATCGGCCAACGTACTGCAACGGCCCGGCTGCCAGTATCTAACATCCTGCATCCGGCTTCCAGTACCCGTCCCCTCGAAACACCGGGTTTCATCGACCCGAGTTCTGCAACCGATGGATCGCGCAGCGAGTTGACTGTCATCGACGTTCACTCAGACTGTGGCATCTGCGAGCCAGTAGCGGCGATGCTCAGAGTGTCACAGATCGCGCACGCCGGAAAAATGTCGAGTGGATTGTTGTCTCGTCTTCACTGTGCCTGCTGCTACATGGTGAAGAGAATGCTGCCGGCAACGGGGAAGCCAACTGAGTGGTTGGTATCGTGTCAAAAGCGGTAAAGCTTCTGGAAATTCCGTAACACCACAAACAAGGACTCATGAACCATAAAAGACAAAACATTTCGTCCCGCAGGTCTTAGGAAAGCGATCATCTACAGAAACAATTGACTTTACGCCATCAGTCCCTGGACAACCTGGCCGTGAACATCAGTCAAACGTTGGTCAAGGCTTTGAAATCTATAGGTCAGTCGTTTGTGGTCGATCCCCAGGCAGTGCAGGATGGTGGCGTTCAAATCGTGGACGTGTACCGGATCTCGAGTGATACTGTAACTGAAATCGTCGGTTGCTCCATAGGTTCGCCCCCCAGCGATCCCCCCACCGGCCAACCACATCGAAAAACAACGGGGATGGTGATCACGGCCATAGTTTTCTCTGGTTAATTTGTCCTGACAGTAGATGGTGCGGCCAAATTCGCCGCCCCAGATGACAAGCGTGTCGTCAAGTAACCCGCGTTGATCCAGATCGCGGATGAGCGCCGCACTGGACTGATCCGTGTCGCGGCATTGCTCTGGCAGGCGGGTAGTCAAATTATCGTGCTGGTCCCAGCCGCGATGAAAGAGTTGCACGAACCGCACGCCCCGCTCGATCAGTCTTCGGGCCAGGAGGCAATGGAAAGCATAAGTCCCGCGGCGGCGGGCATCCTCGCCGTACATTTTAAAGATGTGTTCCGGCTCATCGGAAATGTCAGCAAGCTCGGGAACCGATGTCTGCATTCGAAAAGCCATTTCGTATTGGGCAATCCGGCTGGAAATCTCAGGGTCACCAAATTCTTCCCGTTTGAATTGATTGAGCTGCTGCAGGTCGTCGAGAATCTGGCGACGTGTGTGGGGATTCATGCCGGGAGGATTGGAGAGATACAACACGGGTGCTCCGACCCCGCGTAGCCGCACACCTTGATACGTGGTCGGCAGGAATCCGCTGCCCCACAAGCGTTTATAGAGGGGTTGACCTACCTTGCCGCATGAGGTCATGACGACAAACGCCGGCAAGTTCTGATTCTCCGTTCCCAAACCGTAAGCCAGCCATGCACCCAGGCTTGGTCGACCGGCCCGCTCGGATCCGGTTTGCAGGAATGTGATCGCCGGATCGTGATTGATCGCTTCAGTGAATAACGATTTAACGACGCAGAGACGGTCAACGACACCAGCGGTGTATGGAAGTAACTCGCTGACCCGGGTACCGCACCGTCCGTGCCGGTCGAACGAATAGATAGACGGCGCAACTGGAAAACGGTCCTGTGTGGATGTCATCGTGGTCAGCCGTTGCCCCTTTCGCACCGAATCGGGCAAATCGACATCGTACCAGTCTCGCATCTTTGGCTTGTCATCAAAAAGATCCATCTGTGCCGGCCCACCGGACTGGCAGAGGTAGATGACACGCTTGGCGCGCGGCGCAAAATGGGGTCCTCCCAGTGAACCGCGGCTCTTGATTCCTGGAGACGCAGAGGAATCCTCCGACAGCAACGTTGACAACGCCGCGCCACCGATCCCCACCCCCGTTTGTTGGAAGAAATGGCGGCGGGTAAGAAGCTGCTGATGTTCGAGCTCAGGATTCATCTTGGATCAATGTTACTGGATGAAAAACGTTTTTGAATGAAAAAACAAAGCGATTGGATGTGAACGACTTCGGCGTCGACTCCTGCAATCGTTTGTGTGGGACCCACCCAGGCTGGACTATTCTCGATTGATCACCTCGTCCAGATTCAACAGTGTGTTGGCAAACGCCGTATAGGCCGCCAGTTCGGTTGCCGCCAGGTCTGGATCTGGTTCCGACTCAC